>JAGBWT010000149.1 GCA_017629615.1 Alistipes sp.
AAGCTCCGTCCATACCCGTCTCCTCGGTTGCGGTGAAGAGACCTTCGATTGCGCCGTGCTCGATGGTGTTATCCTCCAAAACGGCAAGAATAGCCGCCACGCCGATACCGTTGTCGGCGCCGAGGGTTGTGCCGTTGGCCGTCACCCACTCGCCATCGATATATGCCTCGATAGGGTCGTTCTCAAAGTCGAAAACCTTGTCGTTGTTCTTTTGCGGAACCATATCGAGGTGAGCCTGCAAAACGATGCCCTTGCGGCCTTCGTAGCCTACGGTTGCCGGCTTTGCGATATAGACGTTGCAAGCCTCATCGACCGAATATTCGAGGTTGTGAGCCTTTGCAAACTCTACGATATACTCGCGCACCTTCTCCTCGTGGTGCGACGGGCGTGGGATTTGGGTCAGGGCCTTAAAGTGTTTCCAAACCAATGCAGGTTTGAGTTGTTCCAAATTGTAGTTCATAGTCTTTGGTTTATGCTGATTAATAATTTTATTCGGTTGCTTCTGCCGACTCTATTTCAGGGTCATATCGACAACCACAGGGTTGTGGTCCGAAGGGTAGTATGGTTTGCCGTTAATCTTGTATTTGTCGCGATTGACCTTATACTCTTTGGCCGTAAGGCGACCATTGTCGGTCGAGTGAATGTAGATGTGGTCGATTCGGCGCTTCGACAGCGAGAGGTTTTCGTCGCCACCCTTTGAACCGTTGAATGTGCCGATTGTGCCACATCGCTTCTCGGCAACGAGGAACGTATCTTCGTAGTGGTTGCACATAGTCTTGTGGAAGGCCTTGTCGGGTTGTGCGTTCATATCGCCTACGACGATGGTCGGCAGTGCCTCCTTGTTGTACTTCTGGTCAATCTCGACCAATATGCGGCCCGCATTGGCGTTGGCCACCTTCTTCAATGGGCCGTGAGTGGCGATGAAGAAGAAACGCTTGCCGCTCTTTTTGTGGGTTACGACAGCGGTTAATGCTGCGCGGTAGTGGCGCACCTCGTCCCAGCCTGTCGAAATCTCGGTCGGCGTAGGCGAGAAGTAGTAGATATTCTGCTCGGCAAACTCAAACTCGCGCTTATTGTAGAATATAGCGTTGCCTATCACGCGCTTATGCCCGTCGGGATAGGTATTCTGCCACCAAAGTTCGTACTTCTTGCCCTTGCCTTTGCGCACGAGCGCAGCAAGGTCGTCGCGACATAGGTCTGTTACCTCCTGCATTCCGATAATATCGCAGTTGAGGCTCTTGATAAGTTCGGCAACCGCCCTCTTGGAGTTGTCCCAATTACGCGAGTCGGTTGTAAGCCCTTTGCGGATAATGCTCTCGCGGGCCAGGTGCGACCAAACGTTGTAGGTGCCGATGCGGAGGTTAATCTCGTCGGTCTGTTTCGGCTTTGCCATTGCGGTTAGGGCAATAACGATAGCCATTGTTAGAAGAAGTACTCTTTTCATTTGTGGTGTGTGATTTTATTGATTCGTCTCTTTGTCGAAAGCCTCGACAATATGTTTTACCAATTCGTGACGGACAATATCGCCCTTGTTGAACTCAACGAAGCCGATGCCCTTTATACCCTCGACCGTGTGCATCGCACGCACCAGACCGCTGTCGCTCTTGTGCGGCAAATCGACCTGCGTAACATCGCCCGTAACGATAAATTTTGCATTGCGACCCATACGTGTAAGGAACATCTTAATCTGCGATAGGGTGGTATTCTGCGCCTCGTCGAGAATTACAAAAGCGTTGTCCAGCGTACGACCACGCATATAGGCCAGTGGCGCAATCTGCACCGTTCCGTCCTCCATAAACTTCTGCAACTTTGCAGGTGGAATCATATCGTTGAGCGCATCGTAGAGTGGCTGCAAATATGGGTCGAGCTTATCCTTCAAGTCGCCCGGCAGAAAGCCCAACTTTTCGCCCGCCTCGACCGCAGGGCGTGTCAAAATCACTCGGCGCACCTGCTTGTCGCGCAATGCACGAACGGCCAGAGCGATGGCTGTATAGGTCTTGCCCGAACCCGCAGGGCCTGTGGCGAAGATAAGGTCGTTGTGGTCGTACAAATCGACCAATTTGCGCTGGTTGGCGGTGCGGGCCTTGACGATTACGCCGTTGTTGCCAAAGACGATAACCTCCTTGTCGATAGCCTGCGCCTTCTCCGTAACGGCCGAAAAGCCCTTTGCAAAGGATTGCTCGACAACCTCCTTCGAGATATGGCCATAGCGGTCGTAATAGGCAATCAGCCCCTGCATCTGTCGCTCAAAACGCTCGATGTCGGCCCCTGCGCCAAGCACTTTGAGTGTGTGGCCGCGTGCTACAATTCGCAAAGCGGGGTGCAGAGCCTTGATTTGGTCGAGGTATATGTTCTTCGCTCCGTAGAGTTCGCGAGTGTCTACCGAGTCGATGATAATCTCTTTGCCTTCGTTTGGTGTCATATATAGTGTGTATCGGTTTAGAATAGTACGCCCACTTTGAGTTGGAGGTGGTGCAGAGTCGATTTTATGTCGGTGCCTGGCGAAACGGTATCGTACGACAGGAAGTTGGTTGTGGTGTTGAAGCGGCTCGAAAAGCGGGCGTCGATAAGTAGTCGCTGCCACAAGCATAGGCTCATACCCACCGCATAAGATACGGTCGGGTAGAGTCGGCCGAACATCACCTTCTCGCCGGCACGGTCGGCATACCACGGGTCGTCGAGGATTGTCACGACAGGGCCGAGGTGAAAGCGGAATTTCGACCACTTGAACGAGAAGAGTATCGGCATCTGCAACGTGTTGCAACGAATCGTCGACGAAAAGTGTTGCGTCGGGTCGCTGATGGCTATCTTCGAGTGCATAAAGTTAATCTCGGGCTGTAAGGCAAAGACCTCGCCGATGCGTAGAGCCATATGCGCACCGACCGAGAAGCCCAACTTTGCCGATAGCGAAGCGGTCGAGCCGTTCATATCGAAGCGAGCAACGGGATAGGACAGACCTGCCGTTAAACCCCACTCGGTACGCAGACTTCCGACCCCTCGTGATTTGGCCGAGGCCGAGGTCGAGAGTGCGACAAGCGAGATGATGGTAATCGCTATATAGAGAACTTTTCGGGTCATAATCGTAACAAATGTGCCTCAATCGGGCGATATAACCCTCAAAAATAGTGATTTTTTTGCAAACACTCTCTTTTCGGGAGTCGAAACTTTGCTAAAATTTTGCGGTGCCGACGATTTGCACTATCTTTGTGGCCGAAAAACAGCAAAATAGAACGATATGAGTTTGGTAGCAATTGTAGGTCGTCCGAATGTCGGAAAGAGTACTCTGTTCAACCGCTTGGTTGGTCAGCGTCAGGCTATTGTCGATTCGACGGCAGGTACAACACGCGACCGCCACTATGGTAAGACCGATTGGTCGGGTCGTGAGTTTTCGGTTATCGATACGGGTGGTTATTCGGTCAATAGCGACGATATTTTCGAGGAGGAGATTCGCCGTCAGGTGATGCTCGCCATCGACGAGGCCCATGTGATTCTCTGTATGGTTGAAGTGGATACGGGTGTTACCGACCTCGATATGATGATGGCCGAGGTGTTGCGTCGTGCGCGTAAGCGTACGTTGCTCGTCTGCAACAAGGTCGATAACTACGACCTCATCTACTCGTCGCACGAGTTCTATTCGCTCGGTCTTGGCGACCCGTTCTGCATCTCGTCGATGTCGGGTAGTGGTACGGGCGAGTTGATGGACGAGATTTTGCGCCTCCTGCCCGAGGACTGCACGGCCGATGAGTTGGAGGATTTGCCTCGCATTACCATCGTGGGCCGTCCGAATGTCGGAAAGTCGTCGATGACCAACGCCCTGCTTGGCGAGGAGCGCAATATCGTAACCAATATCGCAGGTACAACACGCGACTCGATTCACACGCGCTACAACAAATACGGTATGGACTTCTACCTGGTCGATACGGCCGGTATGCGCAAGAAGGGCAAGACGATGGAGGACTTGGAGTTCTACTCGGTTATGCGCTCGATTCGCGCCATCGAGGCCTCCGATGTCTGTGTGCTGATGCTCGATGCACAGCAAGGCTTGGAGTCGCAGGATTTGAATATCCACAACCTTATCGTCCGCAACCGCAAGGGCTGCGTTATCGTGGTCAATAAGTGGGACTTGGTCGATAAGGGCAACAATACGATGAAGGAGTGGCGCGAGGCGTTGGAGAAGCGTCTGGCTCCGTTCAACGATATTCCGATTATCTTCACGTCGGTCATCAACAAGCAGCGTATCTTGGAGGTTTTGCAGACGGCAATCCGTGTTTGCAACTCGCGTTCGCGTCGCATCTCGACCTCGGAGTTTAACGACTATATGCTTCCGATTATCGAGGAGACACCTCCTCCAACAACCAAAGGAAAGTATATCCGTATCAAGTATGCGATGCAGTTGCCGACCCCGACACCTCAATTTGTCTTCTTCTGCAACCTTCCGCAGTATATTCGCGAGAACTATCGCCGCTTCCTCGAAAATCATATCCGCGAACATTGGGATTTTGCGGGAGTGCCGATGCAGATATATTTCCGCCAAAAGTAAAATCGATTATATGCAGCATTTGCTGCGTTACGCTCAATCCCCACGACAGTCACATACGCCGAGTATGCTCCTGCCTTGGGGATTTTCGCAAGCCTGGCAACTGCGTGCCTAAAATACAATTTTTGAAAATCGATTTTATAAGGTCTTTGCTTCCGCTAACGCTTTTGTCTGCAATGGGCAGTACGCCAAGTACAGCCCATCGC
>JAGBWT010000150.1 GCA_017629615.1 Alistipes sp.
GAACTAACTCATCGGCACTCTCCAATTTTTCGATAAAATCTGCAAGAGATTTGTACATATTTATCTCTTATTATTTTTGCTTATCGGCCTTTGCCGCTGCTGCGATACGCTCGTCCATCATCTTCTTCTCCTTGCCCCACGAGATGGCACAGATAAAGGCCGATATGAGGCTTGCCGCAAAGAAGCCAATAAAGGTCAATTCCCAACCTTTATCGCCAATCTGGACGATTCGACCAAATGCGATTTTCGATAGAAGAGCATCACCGATAAGGTAGCCGAGCAAGCCCATAAAGCCCGCAGCTGTACCAGCCGCATTCTTTGGAACGATTGCGATAGCCTGAATCGAAATCATCGCCACAGGACCATAGATAGCGAAACCTGTAATGATAAGAGCAGCGATTACGATGGTGATATATTCTACACCGAGAAGCGTTGCAATAGCACCGGCCTGCCAATAGATAAATGCTCCAATGGCGGAAATGGTCATACATATTACATTAACCGGAGCGCAACGACCCTGAAAGAAATGCGATGATAGCCAACCGGCAATCAGAGTACCCGGGATAGCGGCAATCATATGGTAGGCATACAAATCTTTGCTTATATCTTTCGCAATTCCGTGAACGGTTTGCAGATAGATTGGCAACCAGTCCGATACACCATAGCGTACCAGATATACCAAAATGTTTGCCAAGCCAATAAGCCACAGCATCTTATTCTTCAAGACATAATCGATAAACAGAGTCTTGAACGGAATCTTATTCTCCTCACCCTTCTTTGCCTTTGCGCCCGAGAAGTCGTTACGGTACTTGTCGATTGGTGGCAAACCGCACGATTCGGGAGTGTCACGAATAAACCACCAGCACAAAGCAGCCACAGCAAGCGCAGCGATAGACGGTACGATAAAGGCGCCTCGCCACGACTCTTCGCCAAACCCGAAAGCGACCATAGCGACACCACCAAGACCTACCAACCAGGCCATTGCCGAACTACCAACATTGTGGGCCGTATTCCAAACCGACATCTTGAACGAGCGCTCGTTGGTCGAGAACCAGTGCGACATCACACGTCCGCAAGGAGGCCAACCCATACCCGAGAACCAACCGGTCAAGCAGGTCAATACGAAGAGGATAATGGTTGTGATTGCTCCGTTTTTAGGGTAAGGGATAATACCCGCCACAATCATCACGATAGCCGATATAAGCAGACCGACAGTCATAAACTTACGGGCATCGGAACGGTCCGAAAGGCCACCCATCAAGAACTTACTAACTGCGTAAGCAATAGGCATACCCGCCATAGCATCTCCCAAACCCGTCTTATCAATGTAACCGAGTTCAATCATATCGGCACCTGCGAATGAGAGGTTCTTGCGCACGAGATAGTAGGCTGCATAGCCCAAATAGATTCCGAGGAATACTTTGAGGCGCATCGACTTGTACTCTTTGTCAATCTTCGCCTTTGGTAACTCCGGCTTGTGAGCAGGAGGTGCCATAAAGTTCAAAAGTCCCATAGGTTTTATTCTTTTAGTTTTAAGTGCGGATTAGAGTTTAATATCGTAGATTTGGATAATACCGACCAATCGCTCCGAGTCATCGACAACGAGCAACGAATTGACTTTGTGTTGTGTCATCAACTTCTCGGCCTCGATAAGTTTCTCGGTTGGGAGTATGCGCTTTGGCGAAGGTGTTGCAATATCCATCGGTTTGATATTGAAGAAATCGGCCTGACGACCCTCCATAGCACGACGCACGTCACCGTCGGTTACTATGCCGAGAATCTCGTCGCCTCGACAAATCACAACCAGACCAAGACCTCCCTGCGACATTCGCTGAATCATCTCCGTTGCCGAACACTCCTCACCGATGATAGGCAGGTCGTTGCGACGCATTGCATTGCCAACGGTCATCAGCAGACGACGACCGAGACTACCGCCTGGGTGCAGACGCGCGTAGTCCATCGAGGTAAAGTCGCGCAACTTCATCAACGCTACGGCCAATGCATCGCCCATTGCAAGTTGAGCGGTGGTCGAGGTTGTCGGTGCAAGGTGAAGTATGCAGGCCTCGTGCTCTACGGCTACGTCGAGGTGGATATGCGAGTTTTTGGCCAACGACGAACGCGAATTGCCGGTCATCGAGATTAGGGTATTGCCGTTGTCGTGGATAAACGGTACAATCTTCAACACCTCGTCGGTCTCGCCCGAGTAGGAGAGTGCGATGACAATATCGCCCTTCGAAATC
>JAGBWT010000151.1 GCA_017629615.1 Alistipes sp.
GACCAACGACGATGCAAAGGATTTGCGCTATGTCGATGGCGATATTGTTTGGGCCGATTTTCAGACTGCGGGCCGTGGTCAGCGTGGCCACAGCTGGGAGAGCCGCAAGGGCGAAAATCTCACCTTCTCGGTGGTGCTTGAACCGTCGTTTCTGCCTGTTGCCCAGCAATTTCTGTTGCTCGAAGCGGTGTCGTTGTCGCTTGTCGATTTCTTCGACTCCTATGGTATCAGGCCGTCGATAAAATGGACCAACGACATCTATGTTGATGACCGCAAACTTGTCGGAATCCTGATAGAGCATCTCTACACGGGAGCGACGCTTTCGCGAACGATTGTCGGCATCGGCATCAATGTCAATCAGCGCGAATTTTCGCCCGACCTGCCCAACCCTGTCTCGATGGCTCTGCTTACGGGTCGCGAGTTTGATTTGGCAGAGGTGTTGTCGCGATTTGAGGGGGCATTGCAGCGTCGTTATGCGCAACTGCGTAGCGGGGAGTGGGATAGGCTTCAAGCCGACTACCACGCAAGGCTCTATCGTCGCGATGAGTGGCATCGGTTTGCATTGCCCGACGGCTCACGCTTCGAGGGGGCTATTCGGGGTGTGAAACCTATGGGCGACCTTATCATCGAGCATCGCAATGGCGAGGTGAAGAGTTTTCTCTTCAAGGAGGTCGAATTTATTATAGCCGAGTAGGGGCAAAACATAATAATATTAGGGGCTTGTCGGCAAAATTTTCATTTTTCGGTTAAGCTTTTGATATAATAATCAAAAATTTGTATCTTTGCGCTGATTATTGCGTAGCAAACAGAAAACAACAATAAATCTTAAAACTTATCTTATGGCAAACATTCCTGCTGAATTGAAGTATTCCAACGACCACGAGTGGTGTCGTGTGGAGGGCGAGTATGCCTATGTCGGCATTACCGATTTCGCACAGAGCGAGTTGGGTGACATTGTATTTGTTGATATTCCGACCGAGGGCGAGACTCTTGCTGCGGGCGATGTATTTGGTACTATCGAGGCTGTTAAGACTGTCAGCGACGCATTCCTTCCTGTATCGGGTGTTGTCGAGGAGGTAAATCCGGCTATCGACGCAGACCCATCGCTTGTTAATAAGGAGCCTTATGGCGAGGGTTGGATGATTAAGGTGCGTATGTCGGCACCCGAGGAGTACGACTCGTTGCTTTCGGCCGAGGAGTATGCTGCACTTATCGCGAAATAGATTTTCTAATAAACATACAAATTAAACAATTATGTCAAAAGTTACAGTTGTCGGCGCAGGTATGGTTGGTGCAACCTGTGCAAACGTGTTGGCTTGCCGCGGTGTAGCAAGCGAAGTAGTCCTTGTTGATATCAAGGAGGGTTTGTCGGAGGGTAAGATGCTCGATATGTTCCAGGCATCGGCTACCCAGGGCTACAAGACCAAGTTGGTAGGCGTTACCGCTACCGATGCAGAGGGTTACAAGCCAACTGCAAACTCGGACGTTGTCGTTATCACTTCGGGTATTCCACGTAAGCCTGGTATGACTCGCGAGGAGCTTATCGGTATCAACGCAAAGATTGTTAAGGGTGTAGTTGAGAATGCTCTCCGTTGGTAGCCAAAGGCTATGTTCGTAATCATCTCGAACCCTATGTATACTATGACCTACCTTAC
>JAGBWT010000152.1 GCA_017629615.1 Alistipes sp.
ATGTCTTTGCCACAACATATTTCGGCCTCAAAAAATACTACAACACCTCGACCAACGCCCTCTTCCACGAGACCTTTACCGACCTCAACAACCATTGGGCGACACTGCCCGAGGTCGAGGATTCTGCCTCCGATATTCCGATACCGAAGCGACGTAGTTACACAACCTACAACCACCCTATTCCATTCGGCCAAGACCACGTCATATCGGTCAAGACGAGTCTCGACAAGCCTTCGGCATTGGTCAAGACCAACACCACAACCGGCCACGAGGAGCGCATTTGCCATACGGGAGCCATATCGAGCCGCCCGATTTTGCAAAATGGCCGCCTTTGGTGGACCGAATATCGCCGCAGTATGCTCTACGAGCAGAGGGTCAATTCGCGACTATGCTATATCGACTTGGGCCGACAAAAGCCCCGCACCGTATTCCGCTACCGCAACGTCCTCTATCCAACAGCCATCGGCGAGAGCGACTCGCTCGCCTGGGTAGAGTATCGACCCGATGGCTCCTACGCCATTATGCGAGGAACACGCAAGTCGAAGCGAGAGATGGCGAAGATTACCTACGGCACCGAAATCCACTCGCTCGCCTACGACAACCTCACCGACCGACTCTACTTTATCGCCACCTCCGACGATGGTATGTGGCTCGGTCGCATAAACGACGACGGCACTACGACCCGCCTCACAAAGGGGGCTTATATCACAATCAGCAACCTGACGGCTCGCGACGGCATACTCTATTTCGGCTCTATCGCCTCGGGCAAAGACGAGGTCCATTGCTTCAACCTCGCCGATGGCAGTGAGCGACGCATATCGACCTCGAAATATGGCTCGTTTGCGCCCCACCCGAGATACGACAATCGCCTACTGATGACAACCTACGACCGCAACGGTTATCGCCTCACGCAGCAGAGCCTCGATACGGCCAAGATGGAGCGCATCACCCCGGCAACTCTGCCCGTCAATCTGGTCAATCCGAAGCGCAAGCAGTGGAATGTCATCAACCTCGACACGGTGCGTTTTGCCGGTGCCGATTCGTTGAAGACCGTCAGCAAGAACCGTTCGCGCTACTACTCGAAATTCACCCACCTCTTCAACATTCACTCGTGGGCACCCGTCTCCTACGACCCATTTGCGCTTGCCGAGGAGGGGCAGATTAGCGCCAATCTCGGAGCAACCATTATGTCGCAGAGCCTCCTTTCAAATACCGAAGGCTTCTTCACTTGGGCCTGGAATCACAAAGAGGGTCACTTCATCAAGGGTTTGGTACGCTACTCTGGCTTGGGTATGAATCTCTCGTTGAGTGGCTCCTATGGTAGCCGACAACGCATCTACACAGCCTACTCCTACGAGCCCGACGAGAATGGTAAGTACAACCTCGTCTTCCCCGAAAAACCTAAACAGGGCAAATACTACAACATCACCGCCTCGATTTCGTTGCCACTCTTCTTCGACCTCGGCTATCGCAACCACTATGTCGGCATCAACTCGTCGTGGAGCTACTCCAACGGTCTGGTGGCCAACGTCGGCCGCATCAACATCGAAAACGGCAAACTGACCAACCTCGCCACAATCGGTTTTAGCGAAGGTCTGCATATCTTGCAGTTCGGCATCGGATACCAAAGCACAACACGACTCGCCCACCGCGACTTTATCCCGAAATGGGGTCACGCCATATCGTTCAACTATGCGCTCAACCCTGCCGATACCAACTTCGGCCAACTGCTCTCGTTCTACGGCAAACTCTATCTGCCCGGTTTTGCGCCACACCACTCATTTACGATGGAGGCGGCTTACCAAACCTCGATTAGCGGTTTTGAATCGGATATGCTCGTAACAGAGTTGTCGTTCAACTCCACGCGACTATTGCCTCGTGGTTTCTACTCGGCCGAGATTACCAATCGCAACTACGCCGGCACGTCGCTCAACTACCACTTCCCGATTTGTTATCCCGATGGTGGCATACTATCGTTTTTGTATTTCAAGCGAATCCGACTAAATCTGGGCTTCGACTACGCATCGTTCGACAAACAATATTTCGTTCGCGACCCTCGTTATGGAAATGTATTTGTCAACGAACAGCGCAAACACATATTCTCGTACGGAGGGGACATAACGTTCGATGTCAATCTGTTTGGTCTGCCCGATGCAGCCACAACAGCATTCACAATATCGATATACAAACCTCACAACAAAAAAGGCATATTTTTCTCGGCAGGATTGGGTCTGCCATTCTAAAAATAACAACCGACTATGGAGAGACAACAGCGAAAGACTACAAAACCGCAACAAAAGAGTACACGAACAAAGCGCCTCATAAAATGGCTGTGGATTGCCACCGTCACACCTCTTGCACTGCTCGCACTGCTATTGATACTGACGGCTATCGGGGCTTTCGGCCGTATGCCATCGTTCGAGGAGTTGGAGAACCCGAAGAGCAACCTCGCCACCGAAATCTATGCCTCGAACGGCAAGATTATCGGCAGTTTCTTTGTCCAAAACCGCTCCCACGTTCAGTATGCCGACCTCTTTCCGCAGGATTCAACCGCGCTGTTGGAGTTGGACGGTGAGATTGTCCCTCCGCTGGCCGCAGCACTTATCGCCACGGAGGACGTACGTTTCCACGACCACTCGGGTATCGACTTCCGCTCGTTGGCCCGCGTAGGCTTCAAAACCATACTGCTCCAACGCCGTTCGCAAGGTGGCGGTAGTACTATCACACAACAGTTGGCCAAAAACCTCTTCCCGCGCA
>JAGBWT010000153.1 GCA_017629615.1 Alistipes sp.
CACATTGCAACATTGATGCTTACATTCTTCTTCCGCAAGATGAAGGAGCTTATCGAGAACGGTCACATCTACATCGCTCGCCCACCATTGTACTTGGTTAAGAGCGCAAAGCGTGAGTGCTATTGTTGGACTGACGAGGAGCGCGACCGCTATGTAGAGGAGATGGGTAAGGGTACGCACGTTCAGCGATACAAAGGTTTGGGTGAGATGAATGCCCAGCAGTTGTGGGATACAACTATGAACCCAGAAACTCGATTCCTGCACCAGATTACTATCGAGAATGCAGCCGAGGCTGACCGTCTGTTCTCGATGCTGATGGGTGATGATGTAGGCCCTCGCCGCGAGTTTATCGAAGAGAACGCAACTTACGCAAATATTGACGCTTAACGTCGTTACATAAACCAAAGGTTGTAGTCGTGTCAATGGCCGCAACCTTTTTTCGTACAACCTAAAAAGAGTCTATTATGGAGGTGACAATTATTGGTGTCGCAGGCGGCACAGGTTCGGGTAAGAGTACCCTTGTTCGACAGTTACAGGAGGCCTTCCGCGAGGAGGATGTGGCAACGCTGTGTCACGACTATTATTATAAGGCGCACCCCGAACTTACATACGAGGAGCGTACGCGTTTGAATTACGACCACCCGCAGGCTTTTGATACCGATATGATGGTAGAGCACGTGCGTGCATTGAAAAATAATGTGCCAATCAATCGTCCCGTATATTCGTTTGTTGAGCATAATCGTACCGACGAGAGCGTTCTCGTGAAGCCATCGAAGGTTATTATTATCGACGGTATCTTGATTTTCGAGAATAAGGAGTTGCGCGATTTGATGGATATTAAGGTCTTTGTTGATACCGATGCCGATGTGCGCTTGGCTCGTCGTATTCTGCGCGACGTTAAGGAGCGTGGCCGTTCGATGGAGTCGGTCATCAGTCAATATACTACCACCGTAAAGCCAATGCACGAGGAGTTTGTCGAACCGTCGAAGCGTTATGCTGACGTGATTATCCCAGAGGGTGGCTTTAACTCGGTTGCCGTTGCGATGCTTATTCAGAATATCCGCTCGATTGTCGATAAATAGTATCTGATAGGTGGAAATCATCGAGTATACAATTATTGCCATCGCGTTGGCGATGGACGCATTTGCTGTCGCCATAGGTAAGGGTCTATCAGTTAGACAGATACGGCCTCGTCACGTGCTTTGCGTAGGTGCGTGGTTTGGTGGTTTTCAGGCGCTTATGCCTGTTGTAGGCTATCTGCTTGGGAGCAGTTTTGCCTCGGTCGTTAAGACCTTCGACCATTGGATTGCCTTTGGCCTGCTACTGCTTATAGGTGGCAATATGATTAAGGAGTCGTTTGGTGGTGACGACGACGATGATGCGTCGCACCACTCCGATTTCTCGTGGCGAGTAATGTCGCCTTTGGCTGTTGCAACATCGATTGACGCCTTGGCTGTCGGTATTTCGTTTGCCTTTTTAGGTTCGAATATTTGGGTAGCTTCACCTATTATTGGCGTGGTTACAGCAACACTGTCGGTTGCCGGTTTGATAGTAGGCAATCTCTTTGGCCGCCGTCATCGCTCAAAGGCCGAACTTGTTGGCGGTGTGACGCTTATACTTATAGGCATAAAGATATTGGTCGAGCATCTCTCGGCCTAATTGCACTACCCTATTTAGGCGCGTTGTTTTGCGCCTAACTCTCAACCAATTTCTTGATTTCGTTAAGTCTGTTAAGTGCTTCGATTGGTGTTAATGAGTTGATATCGAGACCCTTGATGCTGTCGCGTACGGCAATGAGTACCGGGTCGTCGAGTTGGAACATCGAGAGCTGTATCGAATCGGCCGAAACGGTTGGCTTTGGCGATGGCGATTTGCGTTTGCGTGGCGAAGTGCTTGGCACAATCTCGTTGTTGCCGTAGACCTGTTCGAGGCTTTCGATGATTTTCTCGGCTCGTTCGACTATCGATTGCGGCATACCGGCCATACGGGCAACGTGGATACCGAAGGAGTGTTCGGTTCCTCCCCTCTCCAACTTTCGTAGGAATACGACCGTTCCACCAATCTCCTTAACGGTGACGTGGTAGTTCTTGACACGCTGGCACATATGCTCAATCTCATTGAGTTCGTGATAGTGCGTTGCAAAGAGTGTTCGAGGGTGTGCTGTGCGATGGTTGTGCAGATACTCGACCATCGACCACGCAATCGAGATGCCGTCGTAAGTACTTGTGCCTCGGCCAATTTCATCGAGCAGTACAAGGCTGCGAGGGGTTATATTATTGAGAATGCTTGCCGATTCGAGCATCTCGACCATAAAGGTTGATTCGCCTTGCGAGATGTTGTCCGACGCACCGACGCGAGTAAATATCTTATCGACAATGCCGATATGTGCCGATGTAGCCGGAACGAACGAGCCCATTTGTGCCATCAATACGATAAGCGCAGTTTGGCGCAACAGAGCCGACTTAC
This sequence comes from Alistipes sp., assembly GCA_017629615.1. The sequence goes on from JAGBWT010000153.1 coordinate 2,467, forward strand.
CCGACATATTCGGACCGGTAATCATTATAATCTGCTGGTCGTTGCTGTCGAGCAGAAGGTCGTTTGGAATGTATTGCTCGCCGACCTTCATCAGGGTTTCGATTACAGGGTGTCGCGCCTCCTTTAACTCGATGCGCATACTCTTGTCGAGTTGCGGACGAACATAATTGCGCTCTATGGCAAGCGTTGCAAATGAGTGCAAAACATCGATAGCGGCTACAACGTTTGCATTCTGTTGAAGTGCTTTAAGATGTTGAGCGACAAAGTCTATAATCTGGTTATATATAGCCATTTCGAGCGCAAGCATACGCTCTTCGGCTCCGAGAATTTTCTCCTCGTACTCCTTTAACTCGGCCGTAATATATCGTTCGGCGGCCGTCAGAGTCTGTTTGCGAATCCACGACTCCGGTACCTTATCTTTGTAGGTGTTGCGGACCTCGATGTAGTAGCCGAAAACATTATTGTAGCTAATTTTCAACGAAGGGATACCCGTTGCTGCACTCTCGCGCTGTTGGATTGACAGCAGAATCTCCTTGCCTCGCGATGCGATGCGACGCAATTCGTCAAGCTCGCCATTAACTCCATCGGCAATAATGCCTCCTCTCTGAATTTGGTTGCTGGCAGGGTCGGGGTATAATTCGCGCTCCAATCGCTCGCGTACCTCTTGCAGAGCTTCGATTTTTGTTGCGTATGAATGGAGTGTCTCAGAGTCGGTCGATTCCAATACGGCTTTCAGCATCTCCAACGATTGCAGTGAGTTTTTGAGCTGGATTAGCTCGCGAGGCAGAACTCGTTGCGATGCGATGCGTGATGTGATGCGCTCCAAATCGCCAATGCCCGATAGTTGCTCACCAACAGCGTCGGCAAGCGAGCGGTTATCGACGAGTGTCGAAACGGTGTCGAGGCGACGATTGATGCGGTCGATGTCGAGAATAGGCATAGCTATCCATCGTTTGAGCAATCGACCACCCATAGCTGTATGGGTACGGTCCATCACACGAATAAGCGACCCCTGCTCGTTGCCCGACGAGGCAAAGAGTTCGAGGTTGCGAATCGTGAAACGGTCAATCCAGACGTGTTCGTCGCGGTCGATACGCGATATGGAGGATATGTGGCCAATATTGCGATGCTCCGTAAATTCGAGATAGTAGAGAATTGCACCTGCGGCCGATATAGCATCGTGAAGCGACTCAACGCCGAAGCCTTTGAGCGACTTTGTGCCAAATTGTGTACATAGTTTCTCGATATTGACATCGTAGGAGAATACCCACTCATCAAGGCGATATGTAAAGTGGCGAGAGCCGAAGGTGTTGGCAAAACGCTCCTCAAATCCTCGTTGGTATATTATCTCTTTTGGTGCGAGGTTGGATAGCAGTTTGTCGATATAGGCATCATCGCCCTCGGCTACAAGAAATTCGCCTGTCGAGAGGTCGAGGAATGCTGCGCCCGTATTATTGCGACCAAAATATACGGCCGCTAAATAGATGTTCTCCTTGTTTTCGAGTAGCGACTCGTTGAGTGCAACACCCGGAGTAACGAGTTCGACAACACCGCGTTTGACAAGACCTTTGACGAGCTTTGGGTCTTCGAGTTGCTCGCAGATGGCTACACGTTTGCCTGCACGGACCAATTTCGGAAGATAGGTCTCGACTGCGTGGTGAGGGAAGCCTGCCAATTCTACAAACGAGGCAGCGCCATTGGCACGACGTGTGAGCGTGATGCCGAGTATCGCGCTGGCGGCGATAGCATCGTCGCCAAATGTTTCGTAAAAATCGCCAACGCGGAACAACAGAATTGCGTCGGGGTGTACAGCCTTGATTGAGTAGTACTGCTTCATCAAAGGCGTTTCAACGTGTTTTTTCTCGGTCGCCAAAGTCTAAACTGAAATAAGTGTTATAATTGAACAAAGATACGAAAAAATAACCTATTTCAACTACTCCTCGAAAAATCTTTCGTCGAAATTGACAAAATAGACCCGCTCGGTGGCTCGTGTTACGGCTGTATAGAGCCAGCGGAGCATATCGCGCGTCATCGGCTCGTCGCCAAATATGCAGCGGTCGATAAATACGGCCGACCACTGACCACCCTGCGCTTTGTGGCAAGTGACAGCATAGGAGAATTTGACCTGCAAGGCGTTGAAATATGGATTTTCGCGGATTGCCTGAAAACGTTTTATCTTGCTGCGTATATCGGTATAATCCTTCTCAACCTCGTAGAAGAGTTGCTGACTCTCCTCGTAGGAGAGTGATGGCGAGTCGGAGGTGATGGTGTTTAGCAGAATTTTGCACTCCAATTCAGTGTCGTCGTAGTCGTCAAACGAGAGTGTCGCGTTGGCGAAACGAAAACCGTACAACTCCTCGATGCGACGCAGACGACGCAGACGTGCAATATCGCCATTGGCGACAAAGCTCATCGGGCAATTTTCGATACGTTCGGTGTAGTGGTAGTTGTTTTTGACAATCATCAGCATATCGCCACTCTCAATCTCCTCCTCGGCGAAGAGTATATTGCGACGAATGCCCTCGTTGTAGCGGTTGGCTCGCTTGTTCGAGCGGGTTATAACGATGCACTCATCGCGACCGTAGCGGTCGTAACACTCTTGGAGAGCCTCCAAAAGTTCGCCACCCTCGATGCGATGGACGTCGGGGTAGTCAAGGTCGAAGCGGGGTGTATCCAATATATTGTTTTCCAGCATCATACGAATCAGCGTCGCATTGAACAAAATGCCCGAATCCTGCTCCTGTCGAACAACTTCGTCCATCGACTGATATACCACGTCGCCATAGTACTCCATTTGCTGTTGCGATAGCGCCGGGCTGAAAGCCTCCCCTATTGGTGGCAACTGCGCTGCATCGCCGACCAAAATCAGACGACACTGCCTACCGCTGCGAACATATTGTATCAGGTCGTCGAGCAGAGAGCCGCTACCGAATTGTGTGCGGTCGTTGGCTGTGCCGCTATGCAGCATCGAGGCCTCATCGACTATGAATACGCAATTTTGCTCTCGATTTATATTGAGTGAGAATTTTGATTCGTATGACGCATTGGTCTGCTCGCGGTAGATACGCTTGTGGATAGTTAGAGCCTTCTCACCGGAGTAGCGTGACAAGACCTTTGCCGCACGGCCTGTCGGAGCAAGTAAAACAGTCCGAATGCCTACGGTTTTCAGGGCCGCAACAGTGGCTGCAATGAGCGATGTTTTACCCGTTCCAGCGTAGCCGTTAAGGATAAAAATTTTCGAATAGTCGCTGTCGCAAAGATAGTTTGAGAGGCTTTCGATAATTTTTTCTTGATTTATCGTTGGTCTAAACGAAAATTTTTTGTAAATTTGGCTCGCAATTATGGTACTATCCAGTTTGTAAGTGCTTTTAATTTGTTACAAACTTATAATAAATAATTAAAATGGGAAAGAAATTACTTCAAATTATCCTTGCACTTGCCGCTATTGGCTTGGCATTTTATGTCTATGTGCTTATCTCGACCCCTATTCAGTTTGACGAGGAGTTGAAGACACGTTCGGCTGACGTAATCAAGCAGATTAAGGACATTCGTACCGCAGAGCGTCAGTTCAAGAGCAAGTATCAGCACTTTACCGCTGATTTCGACTCGCTTATCAACTTCGTTTTGTATGAGACAATGGAGGGTGAGCGTAAGTTGATTGACGAGGACGACTCGGCTGCGATGGCACAAGCAAAGAAAAAGTATGGTAAGAAGTTTAAGAACGTAGAGAAATTTACCTACTCGGTTAAGGACTCGCTCTTTAAGCACCTTTCGGAGGAGCAGGTAAAGAATTTGCGTTATATTCCTCACACAAACAATCAGACAGAGTTCTATCTCGATGCAGATATTTTGACTACCGAGTCGAAGATTGTTATCCCTACGGTAGAGTGCCGTGCCCCTTATAAGGCGTTCCTCGACACTATTAAGTATCGTCAGGAGGTTATCAACCTTATCGATAGCGATATCAATACCTTCAACAGATACCCTGGTATCAAGTTCGGTTCGATGGAGAGTGGTAACAATGAAGCAGGTAACTGGGAGTAATCAATATCCACTCTATAAAGATGTGTCCATTCAATTCACTTTGGGTGGACACTCTTTTTCTGCGCTGAATCTTCCGCAAGAGGTTGTAGAGTCGGAGCAGAGGGTGCTGTTCGAGATAGCGACCCCACGAGTAACACTTGTGCCACACACAGCTTTCGACAATGCGATTGCTGCCGATTATTTGGCAGCCGTAGGCCTGGCGTGTCGAGCAGGAGAGGTTACGGTATGTAGCGAAATGCAAGCGCCTATGGTTGCTGTGATGGCAATCGACAAGCATCTGCTCGACCAAATCGTTGCGACATTGGGCGAGAGAGCGTGCTTCGCCTCGCCACTTCTCGACGAATCGCACGACAATCACAACTGCCTGTATGTACAGATGGTAGAAGGCGTATGCTTCGCGCGTCTTATCAATAACGGCTTGCAGATAGCCGAGGCTTGGGAGGCCAAAACGGCCGAAGATGCACTCTATGGGGTAGCAAAATTATACCAGGCCATTCCAAATTGTCAGAATATACCTATTTATATTAAAGGCAATGCGGAGGTGGCTAAATTGCTGAAAAAATATTTCAAGGAGGTAGTATGCGAATAGTTAGTGGTAAGTTTCGCGGACGAAGCATCAATCCGCCACGCAACCTTCGAGCAAGACCGACAACCGACTTTGCAAAGGAGAATCTCTTTAATATCCTGGGCAATATGGTCGATTTCGAGGAGTGCGATGTTCTCGACCTCTTTTCGGGTACAGGCTCGATAACCTACGAGTTTGCATCGCGTGGCGCGCATAGTGTTACGTCGGTCGAGATTAACGCGGTACATCACAATTTTATCCGCCACACGATTAAAGAACTCGGGGCCGACAATGTCTACCCTGTCAAAGCAAATGCTTTTCTGTATTTGCGTAGCTGCACAAAGTCGTTTGATATTGTATTTTCGGACGCACCATATGATTTGGAGGGCCTCGAAGAGATTGTTGATATGGTTTTGTCGGGTTCGGTGCTAAAAGATGATGGAATTTTTATTTTCGAACATTCGGACAAGTACGACTTTTCGAATCACGAAAAATTTTGGCAGATAAGGAGTTACGGTAGTGTGCAATTTTCGTTCTTCAAAAAAAGTTAATTTTTTGTAAAAAAAGTTGCTTAAAAGTTTGCAGAATGTAATTTTTGCTTTATCTTTGCACTCGCAATCAGGGAACAATAGAGAACTGAAAGCAAAGGTTCTGGTGCGTTAGTTCAGCTGGTTAGAATACGTGCCTGTCAAGCACGGGGTCAGGGGTTCGAGTCCCCTACGCACCGCCAGAAACGGATAACTGAAAAGTTGTCCGTTTTTTTGTTTTATTGGGTCTTGCTGGCCGATGGCGGTCGATTGCATCGACTATCGTTGGGTGTTAGGCGATTATTATGTGTGCAAGCCCACAATTACCGCATAACACCCAACCATCGCAAGCGATGTCGCCATCGCCTATTACCAGCCGCTTTTAGGATTTGCGTAGCGCACTGCTCACAAAGAGGGGTTGCGGGGATAGATTATATTATTGCTCGCCTGATGGCTGCGCTGTGATGTATCCCCGCGAGTGCTTTGCACTTCGAGTCCCCTACGCACCGCCAGAAACGGATAACTGAAAAGTTGTCCGTTTTTTTGTTTTGTTGGTCTTGCTGGTCGATGGCGGTCGATGGCATTGACTATCGTTGGGTGTTATGCGATTATTATGTGTGCAAGCCCACAATTATAATATCTATTACAGAATAACAAACAACCTCCCGACAACAGTCGAGAGGTTGCATCTGTTTATATATGTCGTTCTGTTAGTTACTTGGTGGCAAAACGGTCGGTAACGGCTGCACAAGCGGCATCGCCCGTTATGTTTAGTACCGTGCGAATCATATCGAACAAACGGTCGAGGGCATAGAGCAGAGGCAGGCCCTCGATAGGAATACCGGCCGCTGCAAGAACGGCTACGACCATAAGTGTTGGCCCTGGAACACCTGCCTGCCCTATCGAGCCAAGCGAGGCGGTGACAGTGATAGCCACATATTGGGCCATCGACAATTCGATGCCGTAGAATTGGGCGAAGAAAAGGGCAACGAGTGTGTAATATATTGCATTACCTGTCATATTGATTGTTGCACCAAGCGGAATAACAAAACCGGAGGTCTGCTTCGATATGCCCATCTTATCGCAAGCCGATAGCGTCACGGGCAATGTTGCCATCGACGATGCGGTCGAGAAGGCGATGATTTGGGGTTGAAGCATCGTCTTAAAGAAGTGAGTTAGAGGCACGCGCGATATGGTCAGCGTCAGAGGATATACCATGAGGGCCATAATCAGTACGGCGATAATATCAACCCAGAGAAGATTGGCGATTTGAAGCAGTATTGAGAAACCGTAGGAGCCTGTCGCATCGGCCATAAGTCCAAATACACCGATTGGCGCTACCAACATCACCTTGCCGATACACCAAACAAGAGCCTCCAATAGCGAATTGAGCGCATCGGTAATCTTCTGCCGACGCGAAGCCTCGATTGTTGCAATGCCAAATCCGACAAATAGTCCGAATACTATAATCTGCAATATATTGCCTTTGGCAAATGCCTCGATAGGATTGGCGGGTATCATACCGATTACTGTATCCCAAAATGATGGTGTAGAGGCTGTGCCTGCGTCTGTCGATGATTGTTGCGCAATCGAATTAACTCCGTCGGCGCTCAACCCTACGCCCGGCTCGAAAATCAGACCGACAACGATGGCTATAACTATCGAAACGACAGTGGTCAGAAGGATATACCCAATACTTACAACACCTATCCTACCAGCCGAACGGCTACCACCGAGTGCAGCTGCTCCTGCGATAATTGAGATTGCGACAAGAGGCACGACCAGCATCTTGATAAGTTGAATAAAGAGCGTACCAAGAGGGGCAAAAATCGACGCTTCACTACCCATCAATCCGCCAGCAATGATTCCAAGCACCATCGCTACAATAATCCAAAAACCGAGATTCTTTAACAATTTCAACATAGTAGTATTCGTATTGGTTATTACAAATATACGAATATTTATATAAACTAAAAAAGCCGCTCGACTTTTCGAGCGACTTTTTCAGTAATATCAGAATCTGCGAACGACTATCGCAACATCTTCAACTTCTTGTCGGCCGATGTTGCCTTACGAATCGATATTGCATAACCACCACCTGCTGCTACGCGTTGCGAGAACTTGCTCTTCGATGTGCAACGAACCTCGCGGATTGTGTAGGCCTGTGGGTTGGTTTTGTAGTGCGCATCGGCTGCATCGGCATAAATCTTCGCAACGTATGTTGTTTCAGGGTCGAGGAAGTCGAATGTAATGGTCGATACACGTGCCTCTTCGCCCGATACGCTACCTACAAACCATTTGTCGCTACCCTTCTCTTTGCGGGCAATGGTAATGTATTCGCCAGGCTCGGCCTCGATATAGTGGCTCTCCGACCAATCAATGGCTACATCTTTGATAAATTGGAACGCATCGAGGAAACGTTCGTAGTTCTCTGGTGTATCGGCAGCCATTTGCAACGGCGAATAGAGTGTAACGTAGAGCGCCAGCTGGTTACAGATGGTTGCATTGACGTGGGTCTGATTGTTGGGATTGAGTTTCGAACACTCCATCTCGAATATACCAGGCGTATAGTCCATAGGACCACCCTGCAAGCGGGTGAACGGAAGAATACAAACGTGGTGAGCGCGAGTGCCGCCAAAAGATTGGTATTCGGTACCACGCGACGACTCATTGCCGATAAGGTTTGGATATGTACGGCAAAGACCTGTTGGGCGCACAGCCTCGTGGGCATTGACCATAATTTTGTGTTCGGCAGCCTTCTTGACAGCATAGAGGTAGTGGTTGTTCATCCACTGGCCATAGTGATACTCGCCACGAGGGATAATATCGCCCACATAACCACTCTTAACGGAGTTGTAACCATACTTGTTCATCAAATCGTAGGCAGCCTCCATATGACGCTCATAGTTGCGAACCGACGACGAGGTTTCGTGGTGCATCATCAGGCGTACGCCCTTCTCGTGGGCATATTTGTTGAGTGCCTCGATATCGAAATCTGGATATGGAGTGACGAAGTCGAAGACATAGTCCTTGGTCTTGCCAAACCAATCCTCCCAACCGACATTCCAGCCCTCGACCAGGACTTGGTCGAAGCCGTGCTCGGCAGCAAAGTCGATAAGACGTCGTACGCGAGCGTTGTTTGCACCGTGATTCTTGATAGGAGTACACTTCGTGTAATCGGTTTTGCCGAGTTGTACGGCAGGTACATCGCGGGTGTAGAACCACTCGCTATTACCCGTAATAAGTTCCCACCAAACACCAACATATTTTACAGGTTTAATCCACGATGTGTCGTCATAGGCGCAAGGCTCGTTAAGGTTGAGAATAAGGCGCGAGGCCAAGATTTCGCGAGCATCGTCCGACACCATCACCGTACGCCACGGAGTGAGATAAGGTGCCTGCATATAGCCCTTCCAACCTTGTGCATCGGGCGTAAGATGGGTGTTAAACACCATCTTTTTGTCGTCCAAATCGAGGTGCATACACGAATAATCGACCAAAGCGGCCTCGTGGATATTGATATAGAGTCCGTTGTCGCTCTTCATCTGCAACGAGGTCTGTACGCCTGTTGCCGAGAATGGAGTTTGCGACGAATTAGGTGTAATTGCCTGCTCCATCAAACCGCGAATCTCCGACAAACGCGAGCGATGATACTCATACTCTTGCGTGTCGTAGTCGCCCGGAATCCACCAAGCGATATGGTCGCCCGTCATTGCAAATTGGGTCTTCTCTTCGCGAATAACAAAGTAGGTCAAATCTTTCTGCTCCGGGAACTCATAGCGGAAACCGACACCCTCGTTATAGACGCGGAAACGAATATTCATCAGGTAGTTGCGCTCGGTTTGACGAAGACGTACGCACAACTCGTTGTAGTTGTTACGAATCGAGGTCTCCTCGCCCCAAACAGGTTGCCACTGCTCATCGGCCGACGAGCGCTCGATGCCGAGCAACTCAAATCCGTCGTAGAGAGATACAGGCTCTCCGTGGCCGGTCTTGGTAATCTCCTCGCCAAAAGCTATCTTACGGTCTTGGCCTCGCAACTCCAAGCCCATTCCGCTTGGAAGAACAACTTTCTGACCTTTGTAGTCGAGCGAATATGTAGGCGCACCCTTCTCTCCTATCTCGAAGTGGAGGGTAACATCTCCATTGGGCGAAGTTGCAGTCTCCTTGGCCGAAAGCGTAAGAGCCGACAACGTCGCCGCTACGATAAATACAAATATCTTCTTCATATAACTCACCTTTTTTAACGGTTAAATTCAACGACAAGGGCCTCGTGTGGTGCTACAACAGTGTTGTTATCGACCGTTACAGCCTCGCCCGTAAGTACGTTGCGACCATTGTGCAACGACGCTCCGATTTCGTTGTAGTTTGCCCACGGAATCTGCTTTGCCTCGCCCGAGTTGTTGATATACACAAACACAGCCTCGGTGTCGTTGTAGCGGAAGTAGGCATAGGTATTGTCGCGTGTCATGAAGTGCTTGGTCATACCATCGTGGATAACACTCTTTGTCTTACGCCATTGCAACAGGCGTTGAGCGTGGTCGAACAACTCTTTGTGCATACCTTTGCGACCTTCAACCGTGAAGAGATTGACTTTGTCATCGGCCCAGCCACCAGGAAAATCGACACGCAGACCGCCGTGGCCTTGCGACAAATCCTTCGAGCAGAACATCATCTCGTCGCCATAGAATATTTGTGGAATACCACGCATTGTAGCCATCAGCGTCATCGCCAACTTTGCACGCTTTGGATTTTTACGTACAACGTCGCCAATACGGCCCATATCGTGGTTGCCTGCAAAAATCATCATATTCGAAAGGTCGTGATATACAAAATCGTGCGAAAGACAATCATAAACGCGAGTCATACCCTGTCCCCAACCCGGGTTGTCGCACGAGAGCGCGTGACAAATAGCCTCCTGCAACGGGAAGTCCATTATGGCTGGAAGGTTGGTGTCGAAGCCGTCTTTGTTGTCGTTACCACCCTGCCAGTAAGCCAACTGTGGTATCGACGAGGTCCAACACTCGCCTACGATGTTAATCGACGGATACTCGTTGCGTATCGAGGCGCACCATTCGCTCATAGGCTCCTTTTCGTTGTATGGGTAGGTATCGACACGGAAACCGTCCAAATCGGCATACTCAATCCACCATACAGCCCACTGCTTAAAATATTGCAAAACGAATGGGTTGTTGAGATTCATATCGGGCATCGATGGTACAAACCAACCACTCTCTTGGAGATTGAGGTCGTACTTCGAGGCGTTAGGGTCCATATTTGTCGAGAAGCAGACGTTGGTGCCCGTATATTCAGGGAAGACGTGAACCCAATCGTTGAATGGCATATCAGTCATCCACCAGTGAGCAACGCCACAGTGGTTGGTTACAACGTCCATAATCACCTTCAAATCCTTCTCGTGAGCCTTCGCTACAAATTCGCGATAGAGAGCGTTGTCGCCAAAACGAGGGTCGATATGGTAGTAGTCGGCACAAGCATAGCCGTGATATGTTTCGTGCGGCTCATTGTCGAGCAACAGCGGTGTAGGCCAAATGGTCGTAGCACCAAGCGAAGCAATGTAGTCGAGGTTGTCAATCATACCCTGCAAGTCGCCACCGTGACGGCCAAAGAACTCGTTGCGTGCAGCCTTCTCGATTGTGCAAGGAGTTGAGTCGTTCGATGGGTCGCCATTAGCAAAGCGGTCGGGCATCAGCAGGTAGATAACGTCGGCTGTCGTAAAGCTTTTACGGTCGGCCGAGCCTTCGCGACGCTGCTCGATTTGGTATGGATACTTGAATTGCTCGTCGCCACGAGTAAATACGAGGTAATAAGTGCCACACTCGGCATTGTCATCAATCTCGATGTCGGCGAAGATGTAGTTTGGATTGTCGGCTTTGTGTATAGCTTTGAGACTAACACCTTTGCCGCCCTCAATATCGAGCGAATATTCGGATATATTTTCGCCTCCGATGAGTAACTGCAACGGAGTCTTCATACCGACCCACCACGAAAGAGGCTCTACGCGACGGATTTGACCATCGGCATCGGCAATGGTTGCAGGGTCGAATGTCGGAGCTTGCGAGCAAGCGACAAATGTGAGCGTCGACAATAGGGCTACTAACGATTTTTTCATATTATTCGGTAATTATATTCCAACCCCAAGCTTCGAGGTTGATGTTGTTAAACGAAACAGGCTCTTTGGTAAGGTTGGCATAGACCGTAACGCTGTTGCCCTCGACCTCGCGAGTAAAGGCAAATACCCCCTCCGGTACATCTTCGATATATCGGATAGCACCACCCTTCTCTCCTGCGGCCAATGCCGCGTTGTTGTGGCGCAATGCGATGAGCGACTTATAGAAGTCGGCATACTCGTTTTGCTCCCAAGCCGGGATATGGTCCTTCTCGAAGAACTCAAATCGCTTGTTCCAACCCATCTCCTGACCGGTATAGATAAGCGGTTGGCCGTTAGGAAGAGTGAATGTCAGCACAGCCATAACCTTTGCAGCATCGCCCATACGCTCAAACTCGGTACCGGCCCACGAATTTTCGTCGTGGTTAGAGGTAAACATCAAACGGAAAGCCTCCTTTGGATATGCAGCAGCATCTTTGGCGATATACTCCTTCAACTCGGCAACACCCTTCTCACCTTTGGCAATAGCATTGAGCAGGTGGTGCAACTCCCAAGCATACGAAGCATCGAACGAGTTGGTGTGCAGTTCGGTATGCTCACCCTCGGCCAACATATAGATATGCGGGAAATCTTTGCGCAACGAAGGAATTGTTGTCTGCCAGAAATCGAAAGGAACTTCGCACGCCATATCGCAACGGAAACCGTCGAGACCGCGCTCCAACCAGAAACGCATCGAACGCTCCATTGCAGCACGCATATCGTGGTTATCGTAGTTGAGTTTGGCAATGTCGGTCCAATCATACTGAACGATGGTCTTGCCATTCTCGTCACGAACATACCAATCGGCAGCCTCGGTGTTAATCCACTTTGCATCTGGCGAGGTGTGGTTGGCAACCCAGTCCAGGATTACGCGCAAACCCAAGTCGTGAGCCTTTGCAAGGAAGGCGTCAAACTCTTCGAGCGTACCAAATTCGGGGTTAGTGGCACAATAGTCCGAGATAGCGTAATATGAGCCAAGCGTACCTTTGCGTTCCAATACTCCGATTGGATATATAGGCATAAGCCAAACAATATCGACCCCCATCTCTTTGAGGCGTGGAAGATGCTCGGCTGCGGCAGCAAATGTACCCTCGGGAGTGTATTGACGCACGTTCATCTCATAGACAACATCGTCGTAACACCACTCGGGGTGAGCCGTAGGTTTTGTTTCGCAGGCGGTTGCCACAATACAAGCGAGAATAGGCAACCAAAACAATCTTTTCAACATACTTCTAATTTTAGGTTTTATATTATTTAGGAACCGAAGGGCCGGTCAAAGCCCTTCGGTCAATATGTGACAGTTGTTAGTATTTAACAATTGTTACAGTGTTTGGCATATCTGCCAAGTTGAGCGTAACCTCATAGGTACCTGCATCGGTAACTGTGATGTTGTTTGCACCCAAACCGAGCTCGATAGGAGTGTTGAGAGCCGCAGCTCCTGCAACGGTTGCACCGAGGTTGATGCCCCAATCGTTGTTGAAACGAATCTTGAATTCGCCATTCGCAGCAAGAACGATGTCGGCTACATAGATACCATTACCCTCGTTCGAGAATGGGAAGTCGGTATCCCAGTTTGTGCCATCGATAGTACCGATGAGCGAAGGAGTAACCGCAGTAGCAGTTGCCACACCGGTCTTTGCACGAGCATCGAGTTCGATATACCAGTGGTAAGCACCAAATGGAATCGACGCATCGCCATTAGGCTCTGCCAAGTCGAATGTGTACGATGTGCCATCGCGCAACAAACCGCCCAACCAAGATGAGTAGTTAGGATATGTAACTTTGAACATAGCCGAAGTTGCACCCGTACCAGAGTCGTACATATCGACGATACCTGCGTATGCATTCTCGCCAACAAGTGGAAGTGCAGGCGTTGGGTCACCCTGATTCCAGTTGTAGTGACCAAATGCACCTGTGATGCTCAATGTTTCAGGGTTTGGCGAGATGTCGGCAATCTTACCGTCGATAGCCAAAGTGATATTAGTCTTGTGGAAATCAACCTCGAAGGTGTGGTCGCCGGCAGGAGCATAGAGGTTGCTGCCATTGACAACGAGGTTGAGACAGCTACCACCGAGGCTCATCTGGTGAGTCATACCGCCCATATCGACATTCCAGCACTTGTTGAGAACGAGTTTGAACTCGCTATCGCCCTCGAATGTTACGCTCGCCTTGTAGGTCTTGCTTGTTGCGTCGTAGGTCAATTCCACAGGGTTCGATGCGTCCCAGCCATTGAAGCCACCAACCAAACCAAGCGAAGTGATGTTGATTGTGGTTGCCTTACGAAGGTCGGTGTGAACATAGTGCAAACCAGCTGCGGCAGGGAGTGCAGTTGCGGTCTCGCCACCAGGATATGCTACGAGAGCGCTTGCCGAGCCACCGTAACGGGTACCGAGTTCGTTAGGGATACGAGCAAAGAGATACTCGCCAGCCTCCGGCATATGGAGCATACCACAGAATTGGCCACTGAATGCGTTGTCGTAGTAGAGAGCCGACATTGCAACAGCCTTGCTGTAATTCCAATTATCAGCCGACGAAGCGATGTAGAGAACATCGTTCTTCTCCATCAATGCGCCACCCTCCTCAATCGAGTATGGATAGTCGAAGAGGTTGAGCGTATAAGATACGATACCACTACCCTTCGAGATGAGGTCAGCACCACCAAATTGGAGAGCTGCGCTATCGCCACCGAGCGAAATATCGTACTTGTTACCATCGACATCAATCTCCCACGATTCGTTGAAACGAACCTTGTAAGCCTTGTCGCCGGTAACCTTTGCCGAGCCAACCCAAGCATTGTTGTCGGCGTTGTAGAGCAACTCTACATAGTCTTTATCCCAGCCTCCGACAGCCTCACCAATAAGGCCGACCTTGGTTACAGGGATATCAACCAATTTAAGGTTGTCGATATCGAATGCCAAGAAGTGCAAGCCAACGCTCAAAACGATATTACCTGCATCGTCATCGGTATTGATGACACCCTGCTTCATACCATAGTTAGTACCGTCCCAACCATACTGCGAGCACAACTTCAACTCGTTGCCACGATTAACGTCGCTTGTAATATTCACAAAGCCGCGGAAGATGCCATCGTCGCCAAGCAACAAACGCGATGCAGGCTCTGATGCGCTCCAATTCTGGTAGCCACCAAGAATCCACATATAACCAACCTTCTCATACTCGAAGGTAATAGCCAGAGGCTTCGACGCCTTGCTCTCGCCCGTTGCGAGGGCAGTTGCATTGACGATAAATGTAATTTCTACGCTACCGCTCTTGTTGACTTTGAAAGTCTCCATAAGCGAAAGGTTCTTTGTTGTCCAGTGACACTCGGTTGTCGAACCCAAGATAATAGGGTCCTTACCCACCATAGATGCCGAGAGTACATACTCTACACCTGTCTCGATGCCGAACTTGGCAGCCGTCCACGAGAGGGTGAAATCCTCGGCCGCAGTAATCTCGTTTACGATGACCGACGAGTGCTTGTTAAACTCCGGATTGAGAGTTGGCGTAACCATCTCGTCCGGTTCGTGGTTGCAGGCTCCCAAAACGAGGAGCGCAACAGCCGATATAAGATATTTTACTATTTTCATAATCAATCTCTATTTAAGGCCGGTGGTCGCGAGGGCCACCGACCCGATAAAACACTATTCAGCCTGCTCTACGCTACCCGAATATGGTGAAGGGTTGCTTGTATCGGCAGACAACGCTGAAATATCACCGTGGAAGTTTGCCGAGAAACGAACCTTACCTGTAAGGTCAGTCGAGAGAGTTGCAGGATTGTCGGAAGTAAGATGGTCGAGCGAACCACCCCAAACCATAGGGGCTGCCAAATTGCCACCGCTCAACTGGTAAACGAACTCGCCACCAACGCAGTTGTCGGCAACGCCCGCCCAAGTTTGAGAGCGCATAGCCTCGTAGTAAGCCTCATCGTCAGCCGCTGGCAAACCTACAAGCGAGAGAGCCAATTCGCCACCCACAGCAGCACCAACAACGCTGAAATTATCAATCTTTGTGAGTTTAACCGAACCGGTTGTATGTGTCTCATTAAGGGTTACGCTAATCCAGTAGAGGCCCTCGTCAGCCAAGATGTGAGCAGGGTCACCCTCGGTTGTCATACCATTAGGGTCGCCACCGAGGTTGCCGGTCCAGTTTGGATTAGGACAGAACTTGAAGTGGCACTTGTCGTCGGCCAAATCGTTGGCTGTACCCTTGGCAGTGCCGAGGTATACAAGACCCTCATATACGTCGCTATATGTGTCGGTCTCCCAAAGAACAGGACTCTGCTTATCAGGTGCCCAGCCCTGGAAGTTACCCGCGATATAGAGCGGACGACGAATCCACGGAACGGTTGTCGCTTCGATGGTGGTAACTCGCATCGAGATAGCCTCCGAAGTCTTGGTATATTCGGGATTGTTGGCCGAAATCGACGAAGTCAGATAGAGATAGATTGTCGAGGTCTCCTTGACAGGAAGTGCCAAGCCCTTCTCATTTACGAGAATGTTGTTGAAGGCCTCTTTTGTAATGCTGTAAGAGGTCGAGAAAGACTCACCGAGCAACACCTTATTCTCGCCATAGGTTACATATAGCGAATAGGTAACAGCTGCGTGATAACCATAATCGACAGCGCTCCACGTGAAGATAACGTCGTTTTCGAGATTATCGTTGTCGATGGTTATATCCGAATGAGGATTGAGGACCGGAGCCTTAACATCCTCTGCCGGCATTGCCACTAATTGGTCTACCTCCTGACACGAGAAGGCAAACAAAGCAACCACGGCAAGCGAAATATATTTTAAGAATTTCATCATTTCGAATCTTTAATGTTAATACTATTGCTAATAACCAGGATTCGGCTTCAAGTTGTCGTTGTTGGTCAAATCGTCAGCCGGAATAGGGAAGAGTTTGAGATGCTCCTTCAAGCCCTGACCTTTGGCAACACCACCCTTGAAAGGCCACAAGTATGTGTCAGAGAGGTAACGGTCGTAGCGAATCAGAATAGTACGACGCTGACCCTCCCAGAACAACTCCTTGGTAGTCTCTGCAAATACATCTTCGAGGCTGATAGCGGTGATATTACCCTCCAAACCTGCACGACGTTGCAAATCAGCGATATAGCCAACAGCCTTCGAGTCGGTAGTCATTCCGCCATCGATACGGGTTTTAGCCTCGGCATAAGCCAAATACATCTCGGCTGCACGAATCAATGGGAAATCAACCGATGCAAACGAAGCAAGCGCAGGCTCTTCGCCAAGATAGTTGGTTGTCTCGTCTTTGTAGTTACGGTTGTTGAACTTGCAAACGTGCCAGCCCTTCGGGAAGTCGGTTGCAGTAATCTCCTTGTCTGTGCAATATTTCAACGATACCAAAGCTCGCTTGTCAATCGTAGTGAATGTAGGCTCTGCACCCACCACTGCTGCATCGACAGCCGCCTCACCAATAAGGTTTGCGACGAACTCCGACGAAGTAACCAAACCTGCCCAGTTTGCGGTAAGACCGAGATACTTGTCGTTGTTGGTGCTGGCAGCGATGATGTAGGTAGGACCGCCATACGATTGAGTCTTGTTGGCATCGTAGCAAGCAGCATATACGAACTCCTGAATAGCGTCAGGGTTTTCGCCATTGTTACCCATAAAGAGCGACTTGTAGCTCTTCGAAAGTGGATACTTCGCGATAACCTCCTCGGCAGCAGCCATTGCATCGGCATAGGCTGCATTATCCTCGACGCCGGTATACGACTTGTGGTTCAAGCAAAGACGTGCAAGCAATGCGTAAGCAGCACCCTTATCGACACGAGGATAGGTTTGTGTGTGAACATCTTTGAGGTGAGACTCGGCCGAAACCAAATCCTCCAACTCGGCCTTCAACCACACGTAGAGGTCGGCCTGCTTAATCTGCTTTGGCTTATAGGCTCCGATAGGAGTTGTCTCGTCGGTGAATGGCGGGTTGCCAAAAGCATCGAGCAATACCCAATAAGCAAAGGCGCGGAGGAAACGAACCTCGGCACGCTCAATAGCGATTTCGGCATTGTTGTCATTTGTGTTACGGAGGTACTCGTTGGCCAAAGTAACCATCATTATACTACGAACATAGGCAGCGTAGATTGCGCTGTTCTTTGTTGTAGTCCAAGCGTTCTTATTTACTTCGGTATTCCATTGGTTACCCCAAACGCACTTCGCCTCGTCGGTCGAGATGGTCTGAATTGACCACCAAGCACGGAGGAACTCCGACTCACCGGCATCGTCTACCGCGATATCGGCACTACCCGGACCCGAGTTACCAACGAGAGTGAATGCACCATAAATTTTAGCCAGCTGACCCAAACGGTAGGTTGGGTTCGAATAAACATCGCCACTGGCAATCGTGTTGTCCGACATCGGCTCCTGGTCGAGGTCTCCAACACAGCCGGTGAAGGCCATAACCGCACACGCGGCAAGAATCATTATTTTTTTCATAGTCATTCTCTCCTTAATTAAAAGTTAATACCCAAACGTACGCTGTAAATGCGTGGACGAGGATAGATGTTGCCGTCGATACCGCCTGCAACCGAAGTCTCTGGGTCGAGACCACTATACTTGCTGAGGACAAATACGTTCTGCACACCGGCAGCAACGCGGATAGTCATACCCGATGCGGTAACATTGCGGAAAGTATAACCGAGGTTGATGTCGTCCAAACGGAAGAACGAAGCGTCTTCGAGGAACATATCCGACAAAGCCTGCGGAGTAGAAGAGTTCTGGGTAAAGCCATATTTAGCACCTGCAACCTGACGGTTTACGAGGTAACCCTTGTCGATAACGTCGCGATAGTAAGCCGTAGCCGACGAACGCAATACATCGTTGAACATATAGTTGCCGAGAGTACCGTGACCATTGAAACCGAAGTCCCAATTCTTGTAGGTCAATTTGAGGTTGATACCGTAGTAGAAATCAGGATTAGGACTCTTGTTGGTCATATAACGGTCGGCGTTGGTAATCTGACCGTCTTGGTTGCGGTCTACCAAAGCGTTCTGGATAGGTTTGCCATTCTGGTCATAAACCTGCTGCCAGAGGTAGAATGTATGAGGTGCATAGCCCACCATATGGCGCTGTGCGGTATTACCCGTACCACCACCTGCACCACCGAGGTCGATGCTCTCGGTAGGAAGCTCGGTAATCTTGGTGTTCTGCCAAGTACCATTGAGGCCAATCATCAAGTTCCAATCCTCGGTCTCAACAGGTACGAAGTTCAACGAAACCTCGACACCCTTGTTCTCCATCGAACCGATGTTCTGGTAAACGTAGTTCGAGAAGTTACCACCCATAGGAACGCTGACATACGACAAGAGGTCCTTCGTGTCACGATAGTAGACATCGACCGAACCGTTGATACGGCCATTGAAGAAACCGAAGTCGAGACCGGCGTTGTAGGTTGTGGTCTCCTCCCACTTCAACGATGCGTTGTATGCGTGAGGTTTAACAGGATAGTAGAACTGGTCAGGACCGAGTGGATACTGCGTTGTAGGGTCTTGTGCAATCTCGGCATACTGCAAAGCGGCGTAGTTCTCGCCAAACTCCTGCTGACCGGTAACACCCCAACCCAAACGGAATTTCAGAGCCGATACGGCGCGAACGTCACGCAACCACTTCTCTTGTGCCAAGTTCCAAGCGAAGGCTGCCGATGGGAAGTAGCCCCAACGGTTCTTGCCTACGAAACGCGACGAACCGTCGGCACGCATCGTAACGGTGAAGAGGTAACGCGAATCAATCGAGTAGTTCACACGACCGTAGAACGAAACCAATGTGTTGCGAGTTGCATTGTGGGTGAAGTTAATCAACTTGTGGTCGAAGTACGAACGGCTTGGGTCAGCCGGAGCGATACGACCATAAGACCAACTCTCGTTGGCGCTATAGTTGTCCGACCACGAGTAACCGAGCATCGCGTTGATGTTGTGGATACCTACGGTCTTCTGATAGTTGGCATAGAACTCCAACAGCTGGTTGCGGTGGAGGTTGTTGTAATTCTCAAAGCGGCCGAGACCCTTATAAGCGTTGCTATCGCCTGTGTCGCGATTCGAGAAAATCGAACCAGGATAGTTGCCCTTGTCACCCGAAGTTGCGGTGATGTCGAGACCGAGATTGAGGTTAAATCGCAAATCCTCGAAACCGTGAATCTTGTAATCCAACTGCAAGTTACCCAAAGCGCGGTACGAGTTGTTGGCGTTCCACTGGTCGTAGAGCAACGACAATGGGTTGCACGCAGTCAGGTCGGTAACCCAGTTGAAGTAACCGTTATTTGTCGAATAGTCGAGCGTGCCATCTGCATTGTAGTTGTAGAGTGGCTGTGTAGGGTCGAAATATACGGCTGCACCTACTACTCCACCGTCGATATAGTTTGCACGGTTATAGATACCCTTCACGTTGAGATTAACCGAGAGGTGGTCCTTGAAGAATTTAGGAGCGAGGCTGAAATCGGCAGTAACACGCTGGTTGTCCGACTTGTGGATAGTACCACCATCGTAAACATAACCAACCGATGCACGATAAGGCATCTTATCCTTTGCAGCCGAACCGGTAATCGACACGTTGTGGTCGGTAGCAACACCTACGCGGAAAATCTCGCTCTGCCAATCGGTATTGGCCTTACCAAAGAGTGCATTTGCACGGTCGGCCATATCGGGATTGGTCGAGAGGATATGCTCCTTAAACTCGGCAGCATTCATCATATCCATTGTATTGTAGTTGTGCTTGATGCTGACACTACCGTTGTACGATACCTTTGGCTTGCCATTCGAACCCTTCTTGGTTGTGATGAGAATGACACCATTCGATGCTCGCGAACCGTAGATTGCAGTAGCCGACGCGTCCTTCAACACCGTAAAGGTCTCGATGTCGTTAGGGTTTACGGTAGCCAA
>JAGBWT010000154.1 GCA_017629615.1 Alistipes sp.
AGCGAAGTTGCAACCGAGAAACGTGAAGGTATCGAGTGTAATCCCCGTTCGCGGTCGAAGGCTGCATCTTGAAGCGCATAGATGATGTCGAAACCACCGCACCAAGTCATCACAAGTAACGATAGCAGAAGTGGCGTAATATCGAAAGTTCCGCATACGGCGATATAGGCTCCTGCGGGTGCTATACCAAGCGACAGACCAAGTACGAGATGGGCCATTGAGGTAAAGCGTTTGCAATAACTATACACCATCACAATCGCAAGAGCAACAGGCGAAAGCAGTGCTGTAAGTAAATTGATACTTGAAGCGACTGCAACGAAGCCGATAGCGTTGATGATGACAAACCAAAGTGCGCCTCGTGGCGAGATTTTACCTGCTGGAATTTCGCGGTTTGCGGTGCGCGGATTTGCGCTGTCGATATGGCGGTCGGCCCAACGGTTGAAGCCCATTGCAACGTTGCGGGCGAGTACCATACAGAGCAGGACTTGTGCGAGTAGCCACCACGAAAATTGAGCCTCGGTCGAGGTGAGAGCGTAGGTAAAGGCGATAAGTGCGAATGGCATCGCAAATATGGTGTGGGCAAACTTGACGAGGCCCATATAGTCGCCGATTTTGCAAAATAGTTTGTTCATAGCATCACAAAAGTATAAAGAGAAATCCAAAATTCAAATTTATTTTGTATTTTTGCACGATTTGTCGTGCGCGGGCATAAAGGCGCGGAGGCGCGAGTGTTCTACGGGTGCGACTTAATCGGAGAGTGAAATAACGTAAAAACAGAGAAATATGAACGTATCTTTTAATTGGTTGAAAAATTACATCGACCTTGACCTTACAGCCGAGCAGACGGCAAAGGTGCTGACCGACATCGGTCTTGAAGTCGAGGGCTTGGAGCGCGTTGAGACCATTCGTGGTGGCTTGGCGGGTGTTGTTGTGGGTGAAGTGCTTACTTGCGAGGAGCACCCCGATTCCGACCATCTCCATATCACGACTGTCGATGTTGGTGGCGAGGCTCCGTTGCAGATTGTCTGCGGTGCTGCCAACTGTCGCAAGGGTTTGAAGGTGATGTGCGCAACCGTTGGTGCGGTACTCTATCCCAATGGTGGTGACGAGGAGTTTAAGATTAAGCGTAGCAAGATTCGCGGCGTAGAGTCGCTTGGTATGCTGTGCGCCGAGGACGAACTCGGCATCGGTAACAGCCACGCAGGTATCATCGAATTGCCCGAGGAGGCGGTTGTTGGTACTCCTGCTCGCGAATACTACAATATTCAGGACGACTACCTGATTGTCATCGGCCTGACGCCAAACCGTGCCGATGCAGCGTCGCATATTGGCGTTGCTCGTGACTTGGTGGCCTATCTCCGCGCACAGGGTCACGATGTGGCTCTGCGTATGCCTTCGGTCGAGGCCTTTGCGGTCGATAGCCATTCGCTCAAAATCGACGTAGAGGTTGAGAATACGGTGGCTTGTCCTCGCTATGCGGGTGTTACGGTTAAGGGCTGTCGTATTGCTCCGTCGCCAGAGTGGTTGCAAAACTATCTGCGTGCTGCGGGTATCAACCCTAAAAACAATCTGGTCGATATAACCAACTTTGTACTCTTTGAGCTTGGTCAGCCGTTGCACGCCTTCGATGCTTCGAAGATTGCGGGTGGCCGTATCGTTGTGAAGTGTTGCGAGGAGGGTACTCCGTTCGTTACACTCGATGGTGTAGAGCGTAAGTTGTCGGCTTCCGATTTGATGATATGCTCGGCCGAGGCTCCTATGTGTATGGCAGGTGTCTTTGGTGGCAAGGATTCGGGTATTCGCGATACTACGACCGATGTGTTTATCGAGAGCGCCTATTTCAACCCTGTTTCGGTGCGTAAGACGGCCAAGCGTCACGGTTTGAATACCGACTCTTCGTTCCGTTTCGAGCGCGGTATCGACCCTAATATGCAGGTCTATGCCCTCAAACGTGCGGCTCTGTTGATGAAGGAGCTGGCCGGTGGTGAGATTGCAAGCGATATTATCGACATCTACCCTACGCCTATCGACCACTTCCGTTTCGACTTCTCGTTGGCACGCGCAAAGGCTCTTATCGGTAAGGATATTCCCGACGAGACAATCCGCTCGATAATCGAGGCTCTCGATATTGAGATTGAGCGCGAGCAAGATGGAGTGTTGTCGGTGGCTGTTCCTCCTTATCGTGTCGATGTTCAGCGCGAAGCCGACTTGGTGGAGGATGTATTGCGCATCTATGGCTACAACAATGTCGAGATTCCGCAGCACGTCAATTCGACCTTGTCGTATGTTCAGAAGCCAGATAAACCGCGTTTGGTAAATATGGTGTCGGATATGCTGACGGCTCGTGGCTATACCGAGATAATGTCAAATTCGCTTACCAAAGCTGCATACTACGAGTCATTGCAGTCGTATAAGGCCGAGAACTGCGTGAAGATTCTCAATCCGCTCAGCGCCGACCTTAATGTGATGCGTCAGACGTTGCTGTTCAACGCTATGGAGGCTATCGAACTCAATGTTAATCGTCGTAATGGCGACCTTAAAATCTATGAGTTTGGTAATTGTTACTCCTACCACCCCGAGCGAGTTACCGAGGAGAGTGGCCGTTTGGCGGCCTATGCCGAGAGTCACCGCTTGGCGATTGCTGTAACGGGTGTTGCTGTACCGCAGTCGTGGAATGCAAAGGCCGAGCGAGCTTCGTTCTACACGTTGCGTGCGGCTGTCGAGTTGCTGTTGCGTCGCTTTGGCCTCGATATTTATGCGCTCAAATGCGAGAGTGTCGAGTGCGACCTCTATGGCGATGCTGTCGAGGTGTTGGCTAACAATAAGCCTCTGCTGACGATGGGTCAGGTGTCGAATCGCATCTGCAAGATGTTTGACGTGAAGCAGGAGGTATTCTTTGCCGAGATTGACTTTGACCAGCTCGTGAAGGTTACTCGCAAGCATAAGGTTGCAGCCCAGGAGTTGTCGAAATATCCGGAGGTGAAGCGCGACCTGGCTCTGCTTGTAGACCGCTCGGTTTCGTTCTCGACATTGCGCGATATTGCATTTGCAACCGAGCGTAAGTTGTTGAAGAGTGTTGCTCTGTTCGATGTATATGAGGGTGATAAGTTGCCAGAGGGCAAGAAGTCCTATGCGTTGAGCTTTATCCTCGAAGATAAGTCGCAAACGCTGACCGATAAGGCTATCGAGCGTGCGATGTCTGCCTTGCTGGCTGCATTTGAGAAGCAGGTGGGTGCGTCTATCCGCTAAACAGGTTAAATACCAAAAAAGACGGCTCTCCGTAAATCTCGGAGAGCCGTCTTTTTGCTTGTGCGTTGGTAGCCTATTTTATAATCAGTGGGCCGATAACAACATTGTCCTCGGCATCGCTACGGTCGGTGGCGATGGCTCTGATAGCGTAGACTTTTGCGGTTGGGCAAACCTTTGCGCCTCCATCGTAGAGGTCGGCTACCCTCTCCCAACTGTGGCCATCGTAGCAAATCTCGACGTATCCCTTTAAGAATAGGCATCGGCGCAGATGAACGTGGCCTGTTTGCAATGTGATTTCGCGACAATTGATAGCCTCGGCAAAGCGATATTCAATCCAATCGCCTTTGCGGGCTGCTCTGGTTGTGCGGGCTATCGAGTTGGTATATTTGGCAGGGTTTGTTAGCGGTGTCTTTGACGATATCGGCATCGAGGTTGTTACGCTGACTTGTGGCGTGAGGCGTTTGTGGTAAGCTTCGCTACCTGCTTTTGGGCTACGGCCCTTGCCGTGGCGGCTCTCGAAGGCGATGTATTGTGGTTCGTCACACGCGAAAGGTTTGGTGTAGCGTAGGCTCTTGTTTGTGCGCGTATCGGTATAATATAAGGTAGAGCCGTCGTCGGTTGTTGCCGAAAGTTTGCCGTTGGCATAAGTTACTTTTGGTGGGAATAGGCGGTAGGCGATGCCCATTGCGTCCATACGGTCGTAGTGAGAGCCGTGCAGCGTAGCGTAAAACTGCTCCCAACCGCGCTTTGCGCGACCCGACCACGCAAGTTCGGCCACAGCGCATAGGCGCGGGACTAGCATATAGTCGAGGTAGTCGTTGCTCTCGGGCGAGTGAGCAATGTAGAGTTCGCTGAAAAACGAGGCCTCGATACCGGCAACACCCTCTATATGCTGGGGTGTAAAACCTTGTTTGGCAAGGTCGAATGAGAGTATTCGTTTGGTGTCGATAATCGCAGCCCAGATATGGCCATCTTCGTAGGCCGACTGCTTCATATCGAGATAGAAATATTCGCCTGGCATAACGATTGTCGGATAGCCTCGCTCGATAGCTTTGCGACAAGCCTTTGTATTCTTCCAGCCATATACGCGAGTGGTTTGTGGCAATGTTCCACCATCGATGGCCTCGTTCCATACGGCCGGTTTTTTACCATATTTGGCGAGGATTTTTGTCGTGCGGGCTATGAAGTAGTCTTCGATTTGCTCTTCGTTTTCAAGTCCCAATCGGCTCTTTAATGCCTGGCAGTCGGGGCATTTGCGCCATTGCGCCATATTGACCTCGTCGCCTCCGATATGGATATATTCCGATGTGAATATGGTGCTTAATTCGGCTACGATTTCGTCGATTAACTTGTAGTTTTGCTCCTTGGCGGCACACCATACGTTGCGAATTTCGATATTGTTGGTCGTAGTGCCATTGGGCGTATAGTTACATAGAATATCGCTCCGAATTGCTCCGAGAGCCTTGCTGTGGCCGGGCATATCTATTTCGGGGATAACCTCGATGTTGCGCGAAGCGGCATAGGCGACAATGTCGCGCAACTCCTCCTGCGTGTAGTATCCACCCCACCGCTCATCGAACTTTGCGTAGCGTGGCTGTACGGGCGAATCGCCTCCGCGAAAACCTCCGATAGTCGCAAATTC
Source organism: Alistipes sp. (assembly GCA_017629615.1). Next base: position 4,892 of record JAGBWT010000154.1, read on the forward strand.
GGGGTGCGATTTCAGCTCGATACGCCAACCTTCATCGTCGGTTAAGGGGAAATGCAACTTATTGAATTTGTGGTATGCAAGCAGGTCTATATAACGCTTTACTCTATCTGCCGAAATCCAGGTGCGGGCAACATCGAGCATAAAGCCACGATAGGCCATTGCGGGCTTGTCGCTGATTTGACAATGTCCAACCTCGACCGGTAGTCGGAGTGATTTGCTGTAAGCCTCGGTAGGGAGCATTTGTAGCAAGGTCTGTACGCCATAAAAGACTCCTGCCGATGAGCCTCCGATAATGCGGATATTGTTGCGGTCGATAGTGAGACGATACTCCTCCTCGGCCAGAGTGCGATTGATGCCGAGATAGACATCGCCCGACATAACCTTGTCCGACGATAGGATTTGGCGGAATGGCAGGTGGTCGAGCAAATATATGGCAGCATCGCGAGCCGAACGGTCGTAGACGAGCGTCGTTTTGTTGGTTATTGCAAATGTGCCGTCGCTAAACGTTGCCGAAGAGGGCTGTGGTAGGATGTTGGCTGCAAACAGACTCTGCGTGAGCAGCGTGAAAATTATAAATAGTCGCTGTTTCATCGTTTATGTTGGTGAAAGTTTTAGACAAAATTAGTATATTTGTCGCAAATTTACAATTTATTGTTATGGATAAGAGATTGGAGGCTACGGCCCGACTTATAGAGGTGATGAACCGTCTGCGCAAAGAGTGTCCGTGGGATAGAGAACAGACGATACATTCGTTGCGCAACAACACTATCGAAGAGACGTTTGAGTTGGTTGATGCCATTACCGATAACGATATGGAGGGCATCAAGGAAGAGTTGGGCGACCTGTTTTTGCATATTGTATTCTACTCGAAGATTGCCGAGGAGCAGGGAGCATTCGACCTCGCCGATGTGGCCAATGCTGTGTGTGACAAGCTTATTTATCGTCACCCACACGTCTATGGCGATGTTTTGGCCGAGTCGCCCGAGGAGGTAAAGCAGAATTGGGAGGCTCTGAAATTGCGTAAAAAGGCTCGTAAAAGCGGTGTCTTGGGAGGTGTGCCTCGCTCGCTGCCAGCTATGGTTAAGGCGTTCCGCATCAGCGAGAAGGCGGCAGCTGTGGGCTTCGATTGGTCGTCGGCCGACGAGGTTTGGGGCAAGGTTCACGAGGAGATTGCCGAGGTCGAGGCCGAGATGCAGAGTGGCGATAAAGAGCGTTTGGAGGCCGAATTTGGCGATTTGTTCTTCGCTCTGATTAACGCTTGCCGCAAGAGTGGTATCGACCCTGAAAATGCGCTCGAAGCAACCAACAAAAAGTTTATTCGTCGCTTCAACCATATCGAGAAGCGTGTGGCCGAGCAAGATAAAATGGTTAGCGAGGTGCCGCTCGAAGAGTTGGAGGCGTATTGGCAAGAGGCGAAGCAATAGTGTAGCTATTGCGAATTAAAAATTGCCAAATTACCAAAATAAAAAATTAAAAATCACCAAATAAATCTACTGAAATGGCATACATTAAATCTGTTAGAAATCATACGCCAGAGGTTGGCGAGGGAACGTTTGTGGCCGAAACGGCAGTGTTGATTGGCGATGTTACCGTAGGTCGTGACTCATCACTTTGGTACAACGTTGTGTTGCGTGGCGACGTAAATAAGATAACAATCGGCGACCGTACGAATATCCAGGACGGAACGGTAATCCACACCCTATACGATGGCTCGCCCAATCCGTCGCAGACCCATATCGGTAACGATGTGTCGGTGGGCCATAATGCGACAATTCACGGTGCGATAATCGAGGATAACTGTCTTATCGGTATGGGCGCAACAATCCTCGACAACGCTGTCGTGGCTTCGGGTTGTATCATTGCAGCCAATGCGTTGGTGTTGTCTAATTCGAAGTTGGAGCCAAACTCGGTCTATGCCGGTGTTCCTGCCAAGAAGGTCAAGGAGGTTACTCCCGAGCAGCGTGAGCATATCATTGGTCGTATCGCTCGCGATTACCGTATGTATGCTTCGTGGTACGACGAGGAGTCGAAATAGAATCGGTTTGAGTCCCCAAAAGACGCGTAATAAACGTTGTTGAGATATGAAACTTCCTCGTGCTTCATCGTTTACCTATTTGCTTGTGGCTTTGGCCATTAGCCTGATAGTCAATTTTTCCTATCTGCTGCTGTTGGTGGTCAATCCTGTCGAGGTTGAAGAGTTGATTGATGGTAGCGACGACAATCGTCCGGCTGTGTCGGGAACTTTTGTCGGCTCGGTCGATGGTTTTGGATATATTATTACCGATAGTGGCGATAGCGTCTATGTATCGCGTAGAAGCGTGGTGTTGATGAGCCTTTCGAGTGGCGATGTTGTAGAGGTGGAGACCGTTCATCAAGAGCATTACCCCAACAGCCATCCAACCATAAATCGTCTGTTGGTACGCAATGGCGAACCATTTGACCGTGCAACAATGTATCGTCGTCCGAACCAGCTGAGCGAAACCATCTATCAGATTCTCTACTATCTGCTTGTGGCGTTTGTGATGTTGGTTGTGATGAATGTGTCGCGCTCAAAACGGAGCTTCACA
>JAGBWT010000155.1 GCA_017629615.1 Alistipes sp.
AGAGTCGTTAGGGGCGTTAGTGTCGTTAGAGGCGTTAGGGTCGTTAGGGGTTATTAGCGGTTGCTCAATCTACCCATTCTACCTATTCTACCTATTCTACCCAATCTACTCACTCTACTCATTCTCCCCAATCTCCCCCAGCTTCCCTGGCAGAGTTCTCTCGCTATCTCTTCTTTTTCTTCTCCTTTGGTTTGGAGGCTACGGTATCGTTCTTGCCTTTGCCGAAAGGAACGGCCAAGCCGAAGGTTACATTCATATTGCTCTGCTTGATTGGTATCCACTGCGGACTCTTCTTCGAGAGCAGAATATCGGTCGCAACAAAGAAACTGATAAATTTAGGGCAGAGGTTGAGCGCCAAGCCGACAGCATTGGCATCGTTGTCGATTACCGAGTAGCTACCCGTGATATGGAGCCACTTCAAAGGGCGGAAGTTGGCCGAGAAGGTGAGGTTGTGGCGCGTGTTGTACTCCCAGAATTTGGCCTGATAGAATACACCCAAACCGATGCGGTGGTCGAGGAAGTTGTACTCTCCGCCGACGTTGATGGAGGCATAGAGCATCTTGTTGAGGCTTCGGCTGTTGTGTACGTCGAACTCCAACTCATCGAGGTTGAACTCCGGACGAATAGCATCGCCGTTCTCGTCGGTCTCGACACCCGAGAAGCTAATCGAGTGGTCGATGCCGCCAATCGAGGTGGCCGATTTGCTCCAAAACATCACGCCTATATCATTGACCGAGGCCGAGAGACGCAAATTCTTGATAGGGGTCCACGTTGCACCTATATCGAAGCCGAAACCATAACCCGCAGGGGCTTTGAACGAGTTGCCCATATCGTTCATATCATAGACCTCGCGACCACCGGCCAGAGTCTTGGTCGCCGGCATCAGACCCGAGAACTCCATCGAGCCTACGGCGTGTGCCGACCAACTTGCAGCGTTGAGTTGGGCATCGAAGCGGTCGAAATTCACCGCACAACGACCCAAGCCGATGAGGGCTTTGGCGCGGATACCGAGGTCGATATTCTTTCTAACAGGGAATGTATAGCTGAAATAGGCTTCGGCACGACTCTCGACCGCCAATCCGAGGTTGGCAATGTCGGCCGAAGTGCCATTCTTCATAAAGTCGAACAGACCATAAGGCATACTCGCCTCGACGTTGGCGCGCAGGTTGATGCCGGCCGACCAGAAGTGTTTGCGCTTCTTGGTGTAGGCACCAAAGCCGATGATGTTCATATCGACTCCCACTCCAAAGGTGTTCATCTTGTCGAGACCTCCCAACGCTACCGATGCAGGTACCGAACCCGAGAAGATGGTTGCAAGCGAGCCGTCGTTCATCGGGAAGAGTACTTTTGACAGCGCGATATTGCCGTGGGTGTCGGCCTGAATACCGCCAATGAGTGGGATATTAACATAGCCTCGCTCGGTCGTGAACGATGGATTCCATTGACTGCGCAATGGTGTGCCGTCCATAAAATATGTTGTCGGATTTTGTGCCGAAGCGGCGAACGCGAGCGTCACCAATGCAAATAGTATATATATACGTCTCATAAGCATACGATATTAGTGGGTTACAACTGTAAATGGCCGGTTTTGCGAAGTTGGAGGTGGATATGCACCTCGCACTTGTCGCCGAAGCCGTGGTGAGGGTAGTAGCGCAAGATGCGAACGGGCAGGGTCATCGTTGCACCTTCGCAGAGCGTGAGCATATCGTCGGCATAGAGGCGCACCTCTTCGATATTGACAACGTCGTTCGACACATAGAGTTTTCCCAAATTGATATTCGTGCCATCGACTCGCGGCTCAACCAAGATGGTGAATGGAAACTCGCAGTCGATTGTACCCGACAAGTAGAGCGCATTTACGGCAGGCTCAACACCCTTTGGGTCGAGGTTGTCGATAATCATCTGCTCCACCTCGTCGCTCAAACCGAGGTCGCCAATATCGTAGACCACATCTTTCATCTGCATCTCGGTCAGGCGACCCTTTGCAACGTCGGCAATCGAGTGTGTGATATTCTCTTGTAGGGTGTGGTCGAGGAAGAGCTGCTCGATAAGAGCTGCGGCATCTTTGTCCGAAACCGTCTCGATTTGGGCCACTATCTGTGCGGGCAGTTTGGTGCCTATGGCCTCGATGAAGTCGTTGCGGTGCGAGGTGGCAACCAATTCGCATACGGCCTTACGCTTCGCCTCCGATTGCTCCATCTCGGCAAAGAGGGCTTCGAGGATACTTTCGAGATAGGTGATATCCTCCTCCAACTTGACGATATCGACATAATCGGTGCCGGTAGGGAGTTTGGTCGGAAGCCAAATGTCCGACTCCTCGTAGATGGCTACAACATTTGAGTCGATTTTGTCGCTCTCGGTCACAAATTGCGAAGCGCGCAGAGTGACGTTGGCGAGAGGCATCTCAAATTCGCTCTGCTCGTTGCCGATAGCGATGTCGTCGCCTTTGATTTTTGACAGGTCGTAGGATTCGTCGATGCAAGCGACCAATCCAACCATCAGCACGATGGCAAGGACAAATCTCTTCATAATTTTATTGGTGTTAGGTTTGTGATATTTTCGATACTATTCACAAAGATAAAAAATAATTCCGACAGATGCAAATTCTATCGGAACTATTTGTTGATAATGAGGCGTATGGCTACTCCTCGTCGAAGAGTCCGAGTGCTACGCAGGCGTTGTAGATGCCGTCGCACTCGACGTTGGTCGTGACGTAGTCGGCACGCGCCTTCAATTCGTCGATGGCATTTCCCATCGCAACCTTTGTCCAGCCGTCGACAAACATCGAGAGGTCGTTGGCTGCATCGCCAAAAACCACAACGTCGGAGTATGGGGCGTTGAAGTGGTCCATTATACGACGGATACCGAACGATTTATCCGATGGCTCGACAAAGATGTAGTTGTCAAAAAAGCGCAACCACGGCAGGTCGCGCAACGAGACAAGCTTCTGCTCGTCGGGTGCATTGCAAGCGATATAGGCTTTGTAGAGAGCAGGGTAGTTGCGAGGGTCCAGACCCTCGACGACCTCCGTGCGCATATATATATCGTTGGTCTGCTCCTCGAAACGGTTGTCGGGAGCCGAACGTACGGTCGAGTTATTGACCTGCAAGGCCCAGGCAAAGCCCTTCGCCTTACACTCGTCAATGAGCGCCACGACCTTGTCCTTTGGCAGAGGGGTAATGTCGAGCAACTCGTCTTCAATCGTAACGCCATAGCCACCGTCGCTCACCATATTGCGAAAGCCGAGCGAGCGCATATAATCGACCGCCATCGCTTGTGCGCGACCTGTTGCGATAGCCAGGAAGTGGCCACTGCGGCGCAACTTGTCGAGTGCGAGAATGGTCGATTCGGGAATGTAGGAGTTGCCATAACCTCCGGCTACCAATGTGCCGTCGATGTCAAAGAAAATGTAACGTCTCTTCATACAAAGTTTTTATATCTGCGTTTTGCCGCTCCGAACGCATACGAAGCGACTCTTTCCGCCACAAATATAGATAATTATTCGAAAAGTTCTAAAATTTCGGTTTTATGATGTGAGAAGATAATATTTTATTATCTTTGTAGAGCCTATCGTTTCACGATTTTTGAGATGTTGGCGCGAAGGAAGTTAAAAATTAAGAATTAAGAATTAAAAATTAGGGGTTTTTATACAAGATTACACCAACTCGATACCTTTTATACCTCTTTTCGGAGCGGAGCGACCAAGTCCCCTGCCCGAGGCGGGGGATTTAGGGGGTGGGTCAGACTTGTAAACGCGGCATTAGCCGCGAGCAGAGCGCCCTCTGTCAGCGGCAAAGGATTGAAGTCGTGTAATTAATAAAACTACACCAATCTTATACCTCTTTTCGGAGCGGAGCGACCAAGTCCCCTGCCCGAGGCG
>JAGBWT010000156.1 GCA_017629615.1 Alistipes sp.
CATCGAGCAACCCGACGGCATGGCAGGTGTTATACCTACAACTCTATTGTCGATTTTAGCAAGGTCGAGGAGCGTCTGACCGAACACGTCCTGCATACGCGAGGTCTTTGTTTCGCTCTTTATGCGCTCGCCCGTGTCGGGGTTAAAGCGTCCCGGAGCGTGCCAAACCGAGAGATTGTTCTGTGCAGGAGCATAGCCATAGCCCTTCTCGGTGATGATGTGGAGGAGCTTTGGCGAGTGAATACCCTTCAATGCGATGAGCGTACGCACCAATCGCTTGACGTTGTGGCCATCGACACGACCGAAGTAGCGGAAACCAAGACTCTCGAAGAGGTTACTATTCTGCAACAAACCGTGCTTTACGGCATTTGCCACCTTGCGACACATATTCAGCAATCGCGGCGTGCGCGAGAGTAACGACCATGACCACTGTCTGAAACGGTTGTAGCGCGATGAGGTCGAAAGTCGCAGCAGATAGCGGTTGAGGGCTCCCTGCGACTTGTCGATAGACATGTTGTTGTCGTTGAGGATTACAAGGATGTCGGAACTCTTGTCCGAGCCTGCATTGTTCAGACCCTCGAAGGCCAAACCTCCTGCAATCGAGCCGTCGCCAATCACGGCTACGGTCTTGAACTTCTCGCCCTGCAACTTCGCAGCCTTAATCATGCCGAGTGCAGCCGATACGGATACCGACGCATGACCTGCACCAAAGGCGTCGTATTCGCTCTCGGCAATGCGAGGGAAACCGCTGATGCCGTTCAGGCGACGATTGGTGTGAAACTGATCGCGACGACCTGTGATTATCTTGTGGGCATAGGCCTGATGGCCCACGTCCCAAATAAGCTTATCCGTAGGGGTGTCATAGACGTAGTGTATCGCCACGGCAATCTCTACCGCACCCAGCGACGAGGCGAGGTGACCCGGATTTACGGCGCACTGCTCGATGATGAATTGGCGCACCTCCTCGCAGTAACGAGGGAGCTCTTCAATTGCGAGCTGTCGCAAATCGGCAGGCGAATTTACCTTGTGAAGATACTTATATTCGAGTTTTTCCATAATTTCTTCGTCCATTTTTAGAATGGGAAACCTACGCCGAAGTTGAGCGAGGTGTTCTTCCACTTGAAGTTATGAATCCAACGCTCGCCCACAGGGTTGTTAGGGTTGTGGAGCTGAATACCCCAATCGAGTCGCAAAATCGCAAAGTCGATGTCGAGTCGTATGCCGATACCGGTGTTGAAGGCCAACTGCTTGTAGAAGCTGTTGAAGTGGAACACCGACCCCTCAGGGTATGTTTCATCTTTGCGACCGATATACCATATATTACCCAAATCGAGGAATGTTGCACCGTGGAACATATCCCAGATAGGGAAACGGAATTCGAGATTTGCCTCCAACTTCATATCGCCCAACTGTGTAGGATAGACCACGTTTGTCGGAGCGGCCGAAGCACCCGGACCGAGTGTTCGAGGAGCCCAACCTCGCATACTGTTGCTACCACCGGCGTAGAAGAGGCGATCGAACGGCACTGCATTTGAGTTTCCGTAGGCGTACGCCACACCCGCATAGAGGCGACCAGCCAACGCGGTTACCTTGCCGAACATAATCTTGTGG
>JAGBWT010000157.1 GCA_017629615.1 Alistipes sp.
ATTGTGTTGTAGAACTTCTCAACCTCCTTCTGTGTAAGGCCCTCGTAGTAGTTACCTGCCGATTCGGCGATTACATCGACGCCCTCGGTTTGGTTCAAACGCGAAGCATAGAGCGCAGGGTTGAAGATAGCCTCCAAGACAACTTCTTTCTCGACAGGCAACTCTACCTTGCAAGCCTCCAACTGTGCAGCGAACCACTCACGCGAGAACTCCGGCGCGAACTTATCGTTCGAGTAGTGGTGGTGAATACCGTTGGCAAACCACACCTTCTTCAAATACTTCTCCATCGCCTTAAACTCGGGACACTCCTTGTCGCCCTCATACGAGGTATAAATCGACTCCAAAGCGCGACGAATCGTAAGGTTGTACTTAAAGTTCTGGTCGAACAAAATATCGCGACCACACTTTGCCGACTCGGCCAAATAGTAGACCAACAACTTTTCGTTAAGCGGAAGGTTCTCGAATCCCGGCACTTCGTAGCGGATTACTTTGGCATCATCGAATCGGTCAACGACCCACGGTGCCTCCTCCTTCTGCAAGCCTGCACACGAGGTCAGAACCATTGCAACAACTCCCATAGAGGTAATAATTAGTTTTTTCATTTGTGTTAATATTTAAGTTTACAATAAATATGCTTACACGGCAATATATGCCACAAAAATAACAATTTATTCGAAACCTCACAAAAAAACCGCTATCGATTATTTTGATAGCGGTATAACTATTGAGCATATAACGGCACAGCGCATTACGCTCGATGAAAAGGTCTTTCCCTCCCCACCAGAAAATTGCATTTTAGAAGAGAGGTTACAAGGCTCGACGAAATTTATCGACGATGGGTTGTACCGAGGTACTACCCATTGGCGGAAATTTTGTTAGCCGAAGGAAACACCTTATAAAATCAATTTTAATAGCCGAATATATCCTCCTGCGTCAAATACTTAACCTTACCCAACGAACGAATATATCGCATATCGAGGTCGCTCTTATCGCCCAAGATGCAATAGGTATAAGGTCGCTCCTTGATAAACTCCTGCTGGAAACGGACAACATCGTCGAGAGTAAGCGACTTAACGCCCTCATAGATAGTCTTGCGAGCGTCCTCCGAAAGGCCAAACTTTTCGTGTTCGAGATAGCTCCACAAGACACTCATCTTGGTTGTACGCTGGCTCTCCAAGTTTGCCAATATTCCACCCTTTGCCAACTCGAACGCCTGCTCCGAGCGAGGCATATCCTCTATAATCTCGTCGAAGGCCTTAACTGCCTGCTCAACCTTATCGTTTTGCGTAGCGATAAAGGCGTAGAAGTAGTATGGGTGGTGAGGCATCACACCTTTGGCAAGGTAGGTATAAGCCGAGTATGCCAAACCTCGTGCCTCGCGCATCTCCTGAAATACGATAGAGTTCATTCCGCCCGAGAAGTAGTTGTTGTAGAGTTCTACGACTGCCGACTTTTCGACATCGAATTTATCCTCGGCACGGCACGAATACTGCATATAGTAGACCTGCTTTGCATCGTATTGCGCAAACAGCACGCTCGAAGTATCGACAGGCTTCGACGCAGCCGGCTCCGACTTTAAGTCGATAAGGTTGTCTGCCACGCGATGCGCCGACGACAGCGTTGCTGCAAGGTCGGTCATAGGCTGTGGGCCATAGTACATCACACGGTGCTTAATTTGCGAGAGCTGCTTGATATTGGAGAGCAACTCCTCGGAGGTCACACCGCGCAACTCCTTCACCGACATCGTCTGCGAGCGGATAAACTCCGGACCAAAGAGGCAATAACGCTGCAAAGCCGAAAAATTATCACGTTGCGAAGCCTTGGCGTTGATATATTGTTGCTCAACATCGCGTTTAACCTCACGCAATACATCTTCATTGCCCTCGATATTGGCAATATAGTCCTCGACTATCGCCATAGCCTTCTCCATATTCTCGGCAAGACCGCTAATCGAAACATAGGTCTTGTTGGCGTTGGTCGTAATATTGAACGAGCAGGCGAGGTCGTACAACTCACGCTGAATCTGCTCGGCCGACTTATCTGCCGTACCCAACAACTCCATATAACTCGTTGCCAACTCCATCG
>JAGBWT010000158.1 GCA_017629615.1 Alistipes sp.
CATCTCGTCGCACCACCCGTTTGTCGTTCCTGCCGAGTGGCAGGGTCGTCTTCCCGAGGGTAAAACGCCAATGCAACCGTGTGCTGCCTATTTCGACGATGCTGTGCGAGGCTTCTTTGATGCCAATCGTGATAAGGAGTGGTTCTCGCGCACGATTTTTGTCTTTGTAGCCGACCACGTGTCGTGTGAGCGATATGCTCCGCAGACCAACTGTTCGCCCGGCGATTTCCACGTCATCGGATTTATCTATACGCCCGATGGCTCATTGCGTGGCGAGGTGACGGAGCCTGTGGCGCAAATCGACCTTATGCCGACTCTGTTGGGCGTTATGGGGTACGATAAACCATACTTTGCCTATGGCCGCGATGTCTTTGGCGAGCGCGAGCGTCTGCCGATAGTTGTGGTCTATGACAATGGAGCATACAAGGCCTTCGACGAGCAATATATATACATCTTTGCCGATGGCCGCATAAACGAGGTCTACGAGATTGGCGATGTGGAGCGTAGCCGTAACCGAGTTGGCGATGTGCCAACAGAGCAGGTCGAGCGCCATATCAAGGCCTATGTTCAGCAATACTATGAACACGCAAAACGAAAAGAGTATATCGTCCCCGATAGTATTTCATCGAGTAACGAGAGCTGATAAGAGCCTCTTCGATAGGTATGTTGCATCGCGCGACGTTCGCAACTGCGATATGAGTTTCGCCAACATCTATTGCTGGCAGGATACATATCGGAGCGAGGTGGCCGAGTGGGGTGGTTGGTTGCTTGTCCGTTTCTGCTACGACGGCTCTCATCGGGCCTTTATGCAACCCATAGGCGAGGGTAGTCGCCGTGCAGTTATCGAGGCTTTGGCGGCCGATGCTGCGGAGCGAGGCGAGGCCCTTGTGATGGTTGGCCTCGATGCGGAGTGGTGCGAATTTCTTGCGGAAAACTACCCCGAGCGGTGGGCATCGTATGCTCCGCGTTCGTTGAGCGACTATATCTATCTTGCCTCCGATTTGGCAACCCTTCCTGGTCGCAAATATCAACCCAAAAGAAATCATATCAACCGCTTTACGTCGCAATATGGTTGGCGCGTAGAGCCAATATCGACCTCGAATATTGCCGATTGCAGGGTCGTGTACGATGGTTGGCTGGCGGCACATTGTAGCGATTGTCGAGGCGAGGTTGTCGAGGCTTTGGCTGTCGAGAGGGCCTTTTCGTCGTTCGACCAACTGCCGCTATCGGGCCGAATCCTCTATGCCGACGAGCGACCTGTGGCGTTTGCCTATGGGTCGGCTATCAATCACGACACATTCTGTATCCACGTCGAGAAGGCCGATGCTACGGTCGATGGAGCGTCGGCAATGATAAATCGTCTGATGGCCGAAGCGGTGGCCGACGAGTATCGCTATATAAACCGTGAGGAGGATATGGGTCTTGCGGGGCTGCGTTTTGCAAAGCAGAGTTATCGCCCCGTGGAGTTGTTGCAGAAATCGACGGCCCGTATGCTGACCGCGGACGAGAGGTTGATGATGCGCTTGTGGAGCGATGTGTTTGGCGACGAACGACACGTTGTCGAGGAGTTTATGGTAGGCTATCGCCCCTCGGCTCGTACATTCGTGAGGCGCAGTGACGACGATATGGTTGCGATGTTGCACGTTATAGAGTTGGTTGGTGCGCAGTTGCGAGTAGCCTACATCTATGCCGTTGCGACGGCCGAGCAATATCGTGGTCGGGGTCTGGCTTCGGGGTTGATGGCCGAGGCTTTGGAGTGGATTGACAATAGTGGCCGATTTGATTGCACGATGTTGATTGCTGCCGACGAGGCGGCACAACGACTCTATTCGCGTTTTGGCTTCGTGCCGAGCGACCTGCATCTGACTTTCGATACGGAATACGATTTCGGTACGGGCGACACCACTACCGATATAGCGATGGTGCGTGGCGGTCAAGACCTTGCACTATCGGCCGAATTGAGCCTTGCGATGCCCTAACGGTTGGCCTCTCTACCAAACGATTGCACTACGCCCCGTTGCAAGCAGATACTCGTTGGCTTGCGAGAAGTGGCGTGAGCCGAAAAATCCACGATATGCCGAGAGTGGCGAAGGGTGTACGGCTTTGAGAATCAGATTGCGTGCAGGGTCGGCAATTGCACCCTTGCGTTGAGCATAACTTCCCCACAACATATAGACAATGCCCTGCTTGCGTTCGGCAATGGCTCGCACTACGGCGTCGGTAAATTGCTCCCAGCCCTGACCTGCGTGCGAAGCGGCCTCGTGGGCGCGTACGGTAAGCACCGAGTTGAGCAACAAAACACCCTGCTCGGCCCAACGGTCGAGATTGCCACTTGTGGGCATCGCACAACCTGTGTCGGTGCAGACCTCCTTGAAGATGTTGATAAGCGAAGGCGGAAACCTAACCCCATCATTTACCGAGAAGCATAGACCGTTTGCTTGGCCGTCATCGTGATATGGGTCTTGACCGATGATGACCACTTTGAGCGAGTCGAGAGGACACTTGTCGAATGCACGAAAGATGTTGCCGCCTTGTGGAAATACCGTGTGTGAGGCATACTCGGTGCGGACAAAATCGACCAACTTGCCAAAATAGGGCTTCTCGAATTCGGGTTGTAAGATTGCTTTCCAATCCTCGGCTATGCGTACATTCATCGTTTTGAAAAGGTTAAGTGTTAAACAAAGGTAGTAAAAAAATGGATTTTCCCGAAAAATTTGCTAACTTTGTAAGCAGATTGTTTTTTGCATAGACCTAATAATACAACTCCAAGATTATGAAGAGAGCGCTATTGATATTGATGTTGATGATGTCGCTGTCGTCGTGCCGTAACCCCTATAGCTCGGTGACGCTCATTGATAAGGCGAATTTTGACCATACGGTCGATGGCTCGGCCGTGTCGCTCTATACGTTGCAGGGCGGAGATGTGACGATGCAGGTGACCAATTATGGCGCACGCGTAGTGTCGCTGTGGGTTCCCGACCGCAATGGCAACTATGCCGATGTGGAGATTGGCTACGAGAATATCGACCGCTACATTAACAACACAGGCGAGCGCTACCTCGGAGCCGCTGTGGGCCCTGTTGCAAATCGCATTGCAGATGGTAAATTTTCGCTCAATGGCAAGGAGTACACCCTTCCGCAGAACAACAATGGGCAGACTCTGCACGGTGGAACGCTCGGTGTGGACCGCATCGTTTGGGAGGTCAGAGAGGTGACCGAGAGCAAGATTGTATTCTGCTGCACGCTTCCAGATGGGCAAGATGGATTTCCTGCAAACCGAGAAATCGAGATGACCTACTCTCTTACTCCGAACAACGAGTTTGTGGTGTCGTACGAGGCGAAGACCGATGCGCCGACCGTAATAAACCTCTCGCACCACTCGTTCTTCAATCTCGAAGGCGATGGCGAGGGTACCGTTCTCGACCATCTGCTGACAATCAATAGTGATGCGATAACCCCCGTAAATGAGTCACTTATCCCTACGGGCGAGATTATGTGCGTGAAGGATACTCCGTTCGACTTCAATGAGCCACACACCATTGGCGAGCGCATAAACGAGGAGCACCCACAACTCAAAGCGGGCGCAGGCTACGACCATAATTGGATTATCGACCGCGAGGACAATGGCGAAATTTTGAAGGTGGCCGAGGTCTATTCGCCAAAGAGTGGCCGAGGAATGGAGCTCTATACCGACCAAGTGGCGTTGCAATTTTATAGCGGCAACTTCTTCGATGGCTCCTACAACAATAAGTTTGGCAAGCCTATCCTCTATCGCGGAGCATTTGTCTTCGAAACACAGCGTTATCCCGACGCCCCAAATCAACCATCGTTCCCGAGCGTGGTTTTGGAGGCTGGTCAGGTCTATAAGCACACCTGTATTTATAAATTTTACACAAAATAGTTAGAACATTATGGCAGATTTAACACCAACTCCTCATATTGGAGCAAAGTGCGGCGAGATTGCCGACCGAGTTATTATGGCGGGAGACCCTTTGCGCGCCAAGTTTATGGCCGAGCGCTATTTGGAGAATCCGACACTTGTCAATCAGGTGCGCGGAATGTATTGCTATACGGGAACCTATAAGGGTAAGCGCGTGTCGGTTATGGGTCACGGTATGGGTATCTCGTCGATTGGTATCTATACTTTCGAACTCTTCAACTTCTATGGCGTAAAGCGTATAATCCGTACAGGTTCGGCAGGTGCCTACCACCCCGACCTCCACGTTGGCGACATCGTTATAGCGATGGGCGCGTGCGACAACTCTAACTATGCGGCCCAATACCGCTTGCCTGGTACGTTTGCACCGATTGCCGACTACTCGATGCTGCGTGCTGCGGTCGATAAGGCCGAGGCTTTGGGTGTGAACTACCGTGTAGGAAATATTCTCGCGAGCGAGATTTTCTACAACGACGACCCCGAGGCGTGGAAGCGTTGGCAGCGTATGGGCGTCTTGGCAGTCGAGATGGAGGCCTCGGCACTCTATATGAATGCGGCCCGTAGTGGTAATCAGGCCCTCTGCATCTGCACCATTTCCGACTCGCTCGTAACCCACGAGGATACGACTGCCGAGCAGCGCGAAAAGACATTTACCGATATGATGGAGATTGCATTCGAAATCATTTAATCGGCAACGCAGTTTTACGAATATTTTGATAAAGAACTATAAAACTATGAGAAAACTTATCTTTGTTTTGTGCGCTGTGGTGATGTGTGCCAATAGCGCAATGGGTTGGGGTCGTTTGGGTCACGCGGCGATTGTTGGTGTGGCACAACGTCACCTGACAGAGAAAGCCAAGGCAAATATTGCCAAGTATATTGATTACGACCTGAAAAAAGATGCCGTATGGATGGACGAGCATCGTCGTGATGAGGGTATTGCTTATACCTCGTCGTGGCATACGTACAGCACCTTCGAGAACCACGAGTACGACCCAAATCCACGCCTCTACAAGGGCGACTGCGTGCTTGCACTCAATGTGGCCGACTATAATTTGAAACGCTATAAGACGCTGACCGATAGCGCAGTTATCTTCAATATCCGTATGTTGATTCACTTCGTTGGCGACCTTCACTGCCCTACGCACGGCTACCCTCACAACAGCAACTATAAGTGGTCGTGTGAGTTTAAGGGTAAGAAACAAAAGACCTTCCACTCCATCTACGACAAGATGCCGTCGTGGATTTGGCCTAAAACAAAGGCCGATGTTGTAGCCGAGAAGATTGACAACTGTTCAAAGGGCGAAATTAAGAAGATTCAGAAGGGCGATGTCTACACTTGGGTCCATGAAATTTGCGAGGATAGCGCAGCGATTTTGGAGTGGAATCCGATTGATACCTACAATCTCAACCCTGAAACTGTTGAGTTGTCGCGCGACCTCGTAAGTACCCAGATGCGCAACGCTGGTTATCGTTTGGCGTATTTGCTTAATAAGTATTTCGACAAGTAAAAATTGATTTTATGCGGATTCTACTTCCGCTACCTCAATATGACGACAAAGGGCAGTACAGCAAGTACAGCCCTTCGTCGTCAATTAAGGCGAGCGTTGTATAATCCTGCCTAAAATGCAATTTTTGAAAATCGATTTTATAATGTCTTTGCTTCCGCTAACGCTTTTGTCAGCAATGGGCAGTACGCCAAGTACAGCCCATCGCCGCCAAAACCGCCGAGCCTTGCAAAGCC
>JAGBWT010000159.1 GCA_017629615.1 Alistipes sp.
CTTTGGTGGCGGATATGCTATGATTCCGCTTATCCGACGCGAGGTTGTCGATAAAAAGCAGTGGGTCAAGGAGAGCGACTTTCTCGAATTGCTGACATTGGCACAATCGGCCCCGGGCCCTATTGCCCTCAACACGGCCGTATTTGTCGGCTACAAAATCGGGCGATTTGCGGGTGCTGTAACATCGGTTGCAGGGGTTGTGCTACCGGCATTCGCGACGATACTGCTCGTTGCCATATTCTTCACTTCGATTCGCAACAACGCCTTTGTCGATGCCGCATTTAAGGCTATGCGACCTGCGGTTGTCGCACTGATTGTCGCACCGATTATCGGCTTCACAAAGCAGATGCGCTGGTATATGGCCTTCGTTGCGATAGCCGTTGCAGCCGCTATATGGTGGGCGGGCATCTCGCCAATATATCTGCTTTTGGCAGGCGCTATAACG
The DNA here is from genome assembly GCA_017629615.1 of Alistipes sp. The sequence continues at coordinate 446 of JAGBWT010000159.1, forward strand.
GGCCTTATATATACGCTATGCCTCTCGTTTGCAGAACGTCGCAAAGAGGCCAACCACCAAAAACAAGATTAGAGAGTATGGAAATATACGTTCAACTATTCGTCGCGTTCCTGAAAATCGGATTCTTCGGATTCGGTGGCGGATATGCTATGCTCTCGCTGGTGCAGAACGAGGTGGTCGAGCAGCACGGCTGGCTCTCGTCGGCCGAATTTACCGACATCGTTGCCATATCGCAGATGACACCGGGTCCTATCGCCATAAACTCGGCCACATACGTCGGTTACGAGGTGGCCGGCATTGGTGGCTCAATCGTAGCGACGCTTGCCGTATGCCTGCCATCGCTGACGATTATGCTGTTGCTGACACGCTTCTTTATCGTGATGCACCGCAACCGCTATATTCAGGGCGTTGTCGCAGGAATGAAACCCGTAGTCGTTGGTATGATTGGCGCTGCGGCACTACTGCTTATCGCACCACAGCCCGAGGCTCTTGCGACCGCAAAAAGTGAGAGTTTTATCGACCTTTGGAGTTGGGCGTTGTTCGGAGCAACGCTTATCGGGTGTTGGCGCAAGGTCAATCCTATTTGGTTGATTATCGCCTCGGCTATCGTCGGCGTAATCATCTATGGCATAATACCCGTGTGGCTACAAAATTAGAGGGCGTAGGCTACGCCTCATTCTACTCACTCTATAAAAATACGGAATAACCCTGCTCCGAACAAATAAGCCGTAGAAAAGTGGATTTACAAGGCTTGCCTATTTGGGAGCGATGGGAGCATACTATTCGTATGTGACCAACGGGCCAGAATAGGCGTAACGCAGTAAATACCTTTTATACGGTTTATGTTAGCGACGGAAGCGGTAATATGTCCCGAGCGGCAACTCCTTGCGAGCCTCGTCCTCGAAATAGAGTTCGCCACACTCCTCGCTCTGTGGCACACCGAAACATTGGCGCACGGCAGTACGCGCAAGGGTCGATGAAAGACCCATCGAGTAGAGATTAAGCACCAAGAAGGCGTTGCGCTTTTCGAGCAACTCGGCACACGCTTCGAGCATCGGCGTAATATGCTCCTCCAAGACCCACTTTTCGCCATTTGCACCTCGGCCATAGGCAGGAGGGTCGAGGATAATGCCATTATAGCGATTACCTCGGCGCACCTCGCGCTGTACGAACTTCATCGCATCTTCGACAATCCAGCGCACCCCGTCAAGACCGCTCGCCTCCATATTTTCGCGCGACCACGTCACCACCTGCTTCACCGAATCGACGTGAGTCACCTCGGCACCCGCCGCACGCGCAGCAAGTGTCGCTCCACCCGTATAGGCAAAGAGATTCAGCACCTTCGCGTGGCCAATTTCGCGACAAGCATCGTATATAAAGTTCCAATTTGCCGACTGCTCGGGGAATAGTCCGACGTGCTTAAACGATGTCAGACCCAAACGCATCGAGAGGTGCATATCCTTATAGTCGTAGCGCACCGACCAGCGCGACGGCATCTGCGGTTTCATTCGCCACTCGCCACGCTCCTCACTGCGCTCCTCACGCAGGAACGAGGCATCGGCCCAACGACGCCACTCCTCCTCGGAGAGGGTTTTGCGCCATATTGCCTGTGGCTCGGGACGACGCAACGTGTAGTTGCCAAAACGCTCCAACTTCTCGCCATCGCCCGTATCGATAAGCGCGTAATCGGTAAATCGACTCTTTATATTCATAGTATATCGTATAATGACATTTGACACTTTTTGCAATCGAAGCCGAGGCGATAACGCTTCTCACCCCTTTCGAGGAATAACTCACCTCGCAGGGTCGGCTCTTCGAGCAGGCACTCGCCCAATTCGCGACGAATACAGTAGTCCGACACCACTACGCACTGCCCTGCGGTCGTAGCGCAACACTCCAAAGCCTCGGCAATATGCTCGACTCCGTGGTCGGCATAAAACTCCGCCGCAAGACGATTCGTTACATTATCTTGGGGAGCAAGTCGGCTTACAGGATATTTTATATATTGTTTCTCGATAAATACACTCTTCTCTCTTATCGAAAAACGATATACCCGCTCCTTTTCAAGCAAATCGAGAGTCTCTCTGCGCAACGCACCGATAACCGACATTGGGGCAAAGCTGATATTTTCGACTCCGATATTGCGCACCTCGAAAATCGTGTCGCCCGAACGCAACAACTGCCTACGCAGAGCCTCCTCGCCCTTTACCCTATCGCGCACCTCCTCGGTCGCACACTCCACAGAGGCAACAACCGACACGCCCTCCTCGTCGGTAGCCGAGAGAGTAATGCCGCATTCCTCGAATTTCAAATCGAAATCGACCGCTATTGTGCGTTTGACACGACTACGCTCGACCGCTTGTGAGAAGAGGCGGTTATGGTTGCGGAACAGCTCCACGCCCACCGTCACACCATCGTAACGGTTGAGTTGCACACGCTCACCCTCGACGCCCACTACATTTGTACCCACCAGCGAGCCTTCGGCAATAAAGCAGACGCCATCGCCCGTTGCAAGGTCGTGCTTGCAGTCGAGCACAATACCTCGACGCTCCACCCTCGCGATGCGGCCAATCCTCTCGCCCATAGCCTTCGGGGTATCGAACGACGCGACGCCTCGGCTCTTACCATCGAAGAGGTATTCGCCCGCAGCACGAGTAAAGGTACGCGAGGCGTTAGGCTCAAACTCTATCTCACTGCGACCTACCGAACTACGCTCGACATCGTTGCGCTTGGCAATCTCCTCGTCGAGCAGTCGGCGATAGAGACTCACGATATTGCGCACATAGGCTCTATCCTTCAATCGGCCCTCGATTTTGAATGAGGTGACACCCAAATCTATCATCTCGCCCAATCGCGCCGACAGGTCGAGGTCGCGCACCGAGAGAAGGTGCTTTCCTTTGAGATATATTCGGCCCTTGCCATCGGTCAGGTCGTAGGTTTGGCGACACGGCTGACTACACTCGCCACGATTACCACTGCGCGGACCACACGAGCGCGACAGAAAACAGCGACCACTCTGCGACACGCAGATTGCACCGTGAACAAAGGCCTCCAATTCTATGGTAGTAGCCGCACGAATTTCGGCTATCTGCCGCTTGGACAACGAACGTTCCAAAATAGCACGCGAAAAGCCAACCTGCTCGAAGAAGGCCACACGCTCGGCATCGACACAGTTGGTCTGCGTCGAGGCGTGCAACTCCACACCAAGCCCCATACGGCAGTAGGCCATATCCTGCACAATCAGCGCATCGACACCCGCCTCGACAAGGGCCTCGGCCTGACGCTTCGCATCGTCGAGCTCGGCATCGAAGAGCAACGTGTTGCAGGTTGCATAGACCTTCGCACCAAAACGATGGGCATACTCCACAACACGGGCAATATCCTCGATGCTGTTACCTGCGGCATAGCGAGCGCCAAAACGCGACGCTCCAATATAGACGGCATCGGCTCCGCAATCAATGGCATCGACGGCCGAAAGGTAGTCTTTGGCCGGCGCGAGCAACTCTATATGGCGAATATTTTGGCTCATTTGCGACAAAGTTACTAATTTATTGAGTGTGATAGAAACAATCAGACATTTTTTTAGTATTTTTGCCTTCTAATTGATGATAATCCAAAAACAATCGCAATATGCTTACACTACAACAATTACGCAACGACAAAGAGGCCGCAATCGCCCGCCTTGCAAAGAAGGGCGTCGATGCTGCGCCTATCATTGCCAAAATCGAAGAGTTGGACGACCGTCGTAAGGCCGTTCAGGTTGAGTTGGACAACACACTCGCCCTCCAAAACAAGTGCGCCAAAGAGATTGGTATGCTTATGGGTCAGGGTCGCCGCGAGGAGGCCGAAGAGTGCAAGAAGCAGGTTGCCGAGCTGAAAACACGCTCGACCGAACTTGCAGCCGAGCACGACGAGGTCAATGCTCAATTACAGGCCCAAATCGTATTGCTCCCTAACTTCCCTGCCGACATCGTTCCCGAGGGTAAGACAGCCGAGGACAACCTCGTTGTAAAGATTGACGAGAACTACTCGACACTTCCCGAAAACCCACTGCCACATTGGGAGTTGGCCAAGAAGTACGATATCATCGACTTCGACTTGGGCGTAAAACTCACAGGTGCAGGTTTCCCTGTCTACAAGGGCAAGGGTGCAAAGTTGCAGCGCGCACTTCTCAACTACTTCCTCGACTACAACACCGCAGCTGGCTACAAGGAGGTTGAGCCACCTGTAATGGTAAATGAGGCTTCGGGCTTCGGTACGGGTCAGCTGCCCGACAAGGAGGGTCAGATGTACCACGCTACGGCCGACAACTTCTACCTTGTGCCTACGGCCGAGGTACCTGTAACCAATATCTACCGCGACGTTATCCTCGACGAGAAGGAGTTCCCTGTAAAACTTACGGCCTACACCCCTTGCTTCCGTCGCGAAGCAGGTTCGTATGGTAAAGATGTTCGCGGTCTGAACCGTCTGCACCAATTCGACAAGGTCGAAATCGTACAGCTCGCTCTGCCGGAAAACTCTTACGAGGCACTCGATGGTATGGTTGCCCACGTTGAGGGCTTGGTTAAGTCGCTCGGCCTGCCATATCGCATCTTGCGCCTTTGCGGTGGCGATATGTCGTTCACATCGGCTCTCACATACGACTTTGAGGTATATTCGGAGGCACAACAGCGCTGGTTGGAGGTTTCGTCGGTATCGAACTTCGAATCGTTCCAGGCCAACCGCTTGAAGCTCCGCTATAAGGATTCTAACAAGAAGACCCGCTTGGCTCACACGCTCAACGGCTCGTCGCTCGCTCTGCCACGCATCGTTGCGGCACTGCTCGAAAACAACCAGACCCCGGAGGGTATTCGCATTCCGGAGGTACTCGTTCCTTATACGGGCTTCGCAATGATTGACTAATCGGATTCGCCGTATAAAATAAAACAGGTGTGCCTCAAAACGAGACACACTTTTTTGTTTGACAGTACCCGCAACCCCTAAAAGCCATTTTAAGCGAGGAAATTTTGTGCCAAACAAGAAAGCGAGTCCGCAGCATAGTAGACCTATGTGAGGAGCGATTGGTTCTATCGCCGCCCCCTAAAAAAATGGTTTTAAGCAGATGAGAGCAAGGCAAACAAAGAGCCGAGTGCGCAGCATACTAAAGCGTAGGTGAGCAACTCGGCTTCTGAAGTTTAACGCAGCTATCGCTGCTTAAAATCACTTTTTACTCGATTTCCCAGTCATATCC
>JAGBWT010000021.1 GCA_017629615.1 Alistipes sp.
ACGATGCCACCAAAGATACTCTTCGTATCGGCATCGTAAGCACGAGTCCAAGCCTCCAATGCATCTTTTCCGATTGCAGCACCACACGGATTCATATGTTTCAACGCTACGCAGAATGGCTCATCAAATTCGCGAACGATATTCAGCGCAGCATTGGCATCTTGGATATTGTTGTACGACAACTCCTTGCCACCCAACTGCTCGGCATAAGCCAACGAGAAAGACTTTGTTTGGTTATCGCGGTAGAACTTCGCGCTCTGATGAGGATTTTCGCCATAACGCAAGCCCTGCTGAATATCGAACTGCAAGAACAACTTCTCGCTCAAACCTGCCTTGTCGCGCATAAAGGTTGCGATACAAGCATCATACTCGGCCGTATGGGTATAGGCCTTGGCCGAGAGCGACAAACGAGTCGAAAGCGTTGTATTGCCCTCGGCACGAATCTCGTCCAATATCTGGGCGTAATCGGCAGGGTCGCACACAACAGTCACGTCGCGATAGTTCTTTGCAGCCGAACGCAACATCGACGGACCACCGATGTCGATATTCTCGATAGCCTCCTCCATCGAAACACCCTCTTTGGCAATAGTCTCGCGGAACGGATAGAGATTGACACAAACCATATCGATAAAGCTAATACCGTTCTCGCGCAATGCTGCCAAATGGCTCTCATCGTCACGACGAGCCAAAAGACCGCCGTGAACCTTTGGGTGAAGAGTCTTTACTCGGCCATCGCAAATCTCCGGAAAGCCCGTAACATCGCTGATACCAATGGTTTTAATTCCGCTGTTCTCCAACAGACGTTGTGTTCCTCCCGTTGCGATAATCTCCCAACCGAGGCTTTGCAGACCGCCGACAAACTCGACCAATCCACTCTTGTCGCTAACGCTGACTAATGCTCTTTTCATCTCTATAATAACTGTTTAATTGTTTCTACATAAAGTTTGTGTTCAATTACCTGGCCTATACGGTGAACCTCGTCGGCATCGTTGCCATCGTATTCAAAGGCCTTTTGTGCTATGATACGGCCACCATCGAGCGACGAATCGACCCAATGAATTGTGATACCGAATACCTTTACACCATATTCGATAGCCTGCTCCACAGCCCTTGCGCCACGGAAAGCAGGCAGAAGCGATGGGTGTATATTAACAATCCGACCCTCGTAGGCTCCGAGCAGCACTTCACCAACAAGACGCATATATCCCGCAAGGCAGACAAGTTCGACCTCCGATTTATCGAGCAGACGCACTATCTCGCGCTCATAATCGGCCTTCGAAGCATACTCTTTTGGCGCAAATGCAAAGGTCGGAACTCCGTGTTGTTTGGCTCGCTCAATGCATTGCGCATTAGGCTTATCGCAGACCAATAACACTACACGAGCCTCTAATTCGCCTCGCTCACACGCCGAGACTATCGCCTCGAAGTTGGTACCCTCACCACTCGCGAATACCGCTATATTGTGCATCGCTTTACTCAATTACAACACCCTCCGTATCGGTTACACAACCAATAATCGAGGCCTTTTCACCTGCGGCCGTAAGGATTTCGATAGCCTTTGCAGCCTCGCTCTGGTCGAGAACCACAACCATACCGATACCCATATTGAAGATGTTGAACATCTCGCGATGAGGCACACCACCCCACTTCTCCAACGCACGGAATACAGGCAAAATCTCCCACGAGCCCTCCTTTATGCGAAGGCCTTGACCCTCGTGCAATACGCGCGGAATATTCTCGTCGAAACCACCACCCGTTATGTGGCAGATACCGTGAACGTCGCAGTTGCGAATAACCTCCAACACCTGACGAACATAGATTTTGGTTGGAGTCAGCAACACCTCTCCCAGTACGTTACCCTCCAATTCGTCGTAACGCTCATTCAAATCGAGTTGGTTATCCGACACAATCTTGCGCACGAGGCTGAAACCGTTGGAATGGACACCACTCGAAGCGATACCGACCAACACATCGCCAACCTTCACCTTGCTGCCATCAATAAGCTGCGAACGCTCTACAACGCCACAAGTAAAACCTGCAATATCGTAGTCACCACCCTCGTACATACCGGGCATCTCGGCCGTCTCGCCACCAATAAGCGCGCAACCTGCCTGACGGCAACCCTCGGCAACACCTGCAACGATAGCCTCAACCTTTGTCGGGATATTATGGCCAAGAGCCACATAGTCAAGGAAGAACAATGGCTCTGCACCTTGCGCCAAGACATCGTTCACACACATCGCCACAGCATCGATACCGATAGTATCGTGCTTATCCATCGCAAACGCGAGTTTCAGTTTTGTACCAACACCATCGGTACCGCTAACCAATACCGGCTCTTTGACACCAAGCGATGCGAGGTCA
>JAGBWT010000160.1 GCA_017629615.1 Alistipes sp.
CATCGACCTGACCCGTCAGCCCGACAACCTCGGCGTGACCTCGCTTGCCGAGAATCACAACCGTACCGCCAACCTGCACCATCTCCTCGTGCGCCCGCTTAACGCGCTTCTGCAACGCTGCGACAACGGGGCAGGTGGCGTCGATAATCTCGATGCCGTGGGTGCGTGCAAGTGCATAGGTCGAAGGTGGCTCGCCGTGGGCGCGTATCAACATACGTTGCCCTTCGAGCAGAGGAATATCGGCTTTGGTGATTGTTCGCAGACCGAGCGATTCGAGACGCTGCACCTCCATACGGTTGTGGACAATATCGCCCAACGAGCAGACACCCTCGCCTGTCGAGAGTGCGTTCTCGGCTTCGGATATGGCTCTGACCACTCCGAAACAGAAGCCCGATTTATCGTCAATCTCTACATACATAGCCCGATACAATAAAAGATTGAGTGTAGGGTGGGGTGGCTCGTTAGCGCAACGAAGCCTGTACGCGCTCAAACTCGCGCTCAAACCACACCATCTGCTCCTCGACGCTCATATGGCTGTTGTCGAGAACGATGGCGTCGTCGGCCTTGCGAAGTGGCGATATGGCGCGTGTCGAGTCGGCCTTGTCGCGCGAAATGACGTTGTCGAGGACCTCCTCGAACGATACGTTGTCGCCCTTGGCCTGCAACTCGGCATAGCGACGCTCGGCACGAACCTTCGGGTCGGCCGTCATATAGATTTTCAACTCGGCGTCGGGGAATACAACTGTGCCGATGTCGCGACCGTCCATCACAACGCCACGACCTCGACCCATCTCCTGCTGCATCGCAACCAACTTCTCGCGCACCTCGCGAATCGAACTTACGGGGCTGACAAAGTTGCTCACCTCGATAGTGCGAATCTTACCCTCGACAAGGTCGCCATTGACGTAGATGTCGCTGGCTCCACGCGCAGGGTTGAAGCGGAAGGTAATCGAAATCTCCGAGAGCAGTCCGACTATCGCCTCGTCATCGACGATGCCATTGACGATGGCTCCGTGTTCGAGAGCATAGAGAGTCACGGCACGGTACATTGCACCCGTGTCGATAAAAATATAGCCCAAACGGGCTGCGATAGATTTGGCAAATGTGCTCTTGCCACACGACGAGTGTCCGTCGAGAGCGATAACGATTTTCTTATTGTGCGATTCCATCTTGAAGCATTGAGTAGAATGTTGTTATTATTGTGACGAGGCCGAGCAGTCCGACAATGATACCTGCAACGTGGTTGATGGTCTGCATATGGCGCGGGCGGAAGCGGCGGCGGAAGAGGCTGATGACGGCCGTGAGCAGCGCCCACCAAGCCGTAGCACCGCAGAAGAAGCCGGCTATAATCAGCAGGCTCGTTGCCAGCGCAGCAATCGAACTGTCGCCGTTCGATGTGCCGACACCAAACATAGCGAAAAAGGCCAAAATGTATGGGATAACAACCACGAAGTTGGCAATCGTAAAGCCAAACATCGAGACAAAATCTTTCCAAAGGGTTGTGTTGCCGGCACGATTGCGACGAATCTGCGGCGTTGGATTTTGGAGATAGATGACCACACCCACAATAACAACGAAGAGTCCGCCACCCAAACTCAAATAGGTCTTGTACTGCTCGATGTAACTCTCCATCATAGCGTAGAAGAAGTAGGCGATGATTGCCATAAATGTATCGGCCACAGCCACACCCAGGCCCGAAAAGAGACCCGAGCGAGTGGTCTTGCTCAATGTGCGCTGAATGCAGAGAACTGCCACAGGACCGACCGTAATCGAAGCGGCCAAACCCACAGCAAATCCGCGCAAAACAACATCTATCGCCGAGCGCAAAACCTCATCAATGGCAGAAATAATCATCTTTTTACTCCTTATGGTGTTGCAACATAGGCAAACACCTTGCAAAGATAGTAAATAATATTGAAAAGAAAAACCAAAAAAATTGATTTAATGCGGATTCTACGGCCGCTAACGTTTTTGTTGGCAAAGGGTGGTACAGTGAGTACAACCCTTCGCCGCCAAAACCGTCGAGCGTTGTATAATCTCGCCTAAAATCAATTTTTGAAAAATCGGTTTTATAAGGTCTTTTCTGCGGCTAACAAAATTTCCGCCAATGGGTGGTACAAACAGTACAACCCATCGTCGATAAATTTTGCCGAGCCTTGTAAAGCCTCTTCTAA
>JAGBWT010000022.1 GCA_017629615.1 Alistipes sp.
AAAAATTGCATTTTAGGCACGCATTTGCCAGGCTTACGAAAATCCCCAAGGCAGGAGCATACTTGGCGTATGTGACTGTCTTGGGGATTAAGTGTAACGCAGCAAATGCTGCCTACAAATCAATTTTTACTTGATGCGCTCGTAATACTCACGAGTACGAGTATCAACACGAATCTTGTCGCCTGTATTGATAAACAAAGGCACCTTGATAGTTGCACCGGTGTTTACGGTTGCAGGTTTGAGCGAGTTGGTCGAAGCGGTGTCGCCCTTGATACCAGGCTCGGTGTAGGTAACCTCCATATCGACGATTGGCGGAAGCTCAGCCGAGAGAACGGTCTCCTTCTCGGTGTGGAACATAACCTCGACAACCTGACCATCAGCCATCAGGTCGTAGTTGTTGATGAGGCTCTTCTCGATGTTAATCTCCTCGAAGGTCTCGCAGTTCATAAAGTGTGCGCCCAAATCGTCCTCATAGGTGAACTGGTATGGACGGCGCTCAACGCGAACCTGCTCAATCTTCTGGCTTACCGACGAGAAGGTGTTTTCGAGAACGCGGCCATTCTCCAAGTTTTTGAGTTTCGAACGAACGAAAGCAGGGCCTTTGCCCGGCTTGCAGTGCTGGAAATCGACAACGAGGAAGGTCTTGTTGTCCATCTCGATACACATACCGATTTTGATATCAGCTGCTGTAATTGTCATAATTGTAAAATATTTAGTGTTTTATACTTTTTTCCGCCGCAAAATTACAAAAATATACTTAAAACAAGAAAGTTAAGCAGATTTTTACAATTTTTTGCTACTCTGCGCCCCATTCGTAGTGGGGCATTTCGAGGCCAAGCAGGGCAACGATACGCTCGACGACGGTCATCGTCAGAGCCTCGATAGTTTGTGGTCGGGAGTAGAACGATGGCGAAGCGGGCAAGACAACAGCCCCCGCCTCGGTGAGGGTTGTCATATTGCGAAGATGAATGAGCGAGAGCGGCGTTTCGCGCACGACGACAATCAGTCGGCGACGCTCTTTGAGCATCACATCGGCCGCACGCTCGATAAGCGACTGCGAGATGCCCGAGGCTATGCGACCCAACGTACCGACGCTCGATGGCACGATGACCATCGCCTCCCACCTTGCCGAGCCACTTGCAGGCGAGGCAAAGAGGTCGTCGTTATCGAACTCCACAATTTTGGGCGAGCGAGGCAGCTCCACCCCCTCGGCCTCGACAACAGCACGAGCATTGGCACTATACACCAAAACAATCTGCTCGACACGCTCACAAGCGACAAGTTGCGTGAGCAATCCGCGAGCATATACGGCGCCACTTGCAGCCGTTACGGCAACGACAATCTTCATCTTACAGTTCGATTATTTTACATTTCAGACCCTTTTCGCGCAGATATTGCAACGTGCGCGGCAGGGCATAACTCATATTACGAAAGGCCTTTTCGCTATCGTGAAAGACCACTATCGACCCCGCCTCGACGTGCTTCACGACGTTTTGCAGACAGCGCTCGGGCGAGAGCGCACGGTTGTAGTCGCGCGACACAATATCCCACATCACAATCTTGTAGTGCTTGGCTACGGCCCGCATCTGCGACGGCGTCACGCGGGCATAGGGCGGACGGAAGAGTTCGGAGTGGACCAGCGTACCCGCAAAAGCGATATCCTCCAAATAGCGTTCGAGCGACATACCCCACCCCTGTTGGTGCGAATAGGTCTGGTTGCCGACCTTGTGACCCGCCTCGACTATGCGCTGATAGAGGTCGGGATACATCTCGACATTCTTGCCCAGCACGAAGAAGGTAGCCTTGGCGTTATACTTGTCGAGCGTCGATAGAATCCACTCCGTAACGCCGGGCGTAGGGCCATCGTCGAAGGTGAGAAATACACCCTCGTCGTCCTCAATCTCCCATATCAGGTCGGGCATCAGCCGACGGATAAATTTTGGCGGTTTAAGTTTCATCGCTTGCCGTTCTGGTCGAGTGCAAATGTAGCCAAAATTAGGCAATAATTTTGCATTTGCACAAATTATATATATATTTGTTACAACAAACTCCTCTAACCGCATTAAATTTCTACCTATGAATAGTTTTTATCGCTTATCGATTGTTGTCGCCGCTGCGCTTATGTTCGTTGGGTGCGACAGCTTCAACACTTTGACCAAAAACAAGAAGGCCTCACAAGGCGCACCATACGAACTGCTCGTGGTCTGCAATGCACCCGAGTGGGAGGGCGAAGTCGGCACGGCTCTGCGCGCACTGCTCCAACAACCCGTTGCAATGCTCAACCAGGAGGAGCCGATGTTCAACGTTCTACGCATCACAACTCGCGATTTTAAGTCGCTGTTGGTAGACCATCGCAACATTCTGAAAGTTGTCGTCTCGCCAAAGGTTAGCGAGGCGGCTATCGCTGCACAATACGACCTCACGGCAGCACCACAAATCGTATTGACCTTCCAAGCCCCTACGCAACAGGCTATGGTCGAGTACCTCAACACCAACGGCAAGCAACTATTGGAGGTCTTGGAGTTGGCCGAGCGCGAGCGTACTGTGCAGGCAGCCAAACGCCACAGCGTAAAGGTTATCAACGACCTCGTTCGCTCCGAGTTTGGCGTCACGATGCACTGCCCGCAGGGCTACGAATTTCGCTCCCAAAGCGAGGATTTCCTCTGGGTATCATACGAATTTCCCGTTGCCAGCCAGGGCTTCTTTATCTACACCTACCCTTATCGTGGTGGCAAGTCGCTCTCGACCGAGAGCCTGATTGCTATGCGCAACATCTTCGCAAAACGTATCCCCGGCCCTTCGGAGGGGTCGTATATGACCACCGTCGAGCAGATTCCCGATGCCGATGGCAAGAACTACACACCGATACGTCCATCGTATAGGATTGTGAAAATCGGCGGTCGCGAATGGATTGAGATGCGCGGTTTTTGGGACGTTGCCGGCGACTTTATGGGTGGCCCATTTGTCAGCTATACCACCATCAACGAGGCTACGAACCAAGTCCTTACACTCGACTGCTACGTCTATTCGCCAAAGAACGACAAACGCAACCACCTGCGCGCCTTGGAGCATCTGCCATACCTGATTTCGTTCCCTACGGCAGCACCAGCCAATTAAGGATTTAGGATTAAGAGATTTAAGAGATTAGGGTCGCTATTCGGTAGCGGCTCTTTTTTTGTGGGGGGGGCAAAACAAGGTAACGAAAGCGCAGCATAGTAAACCTATGTGAGCATTTCGTTATCCGCAGAGCGGTGCAAAATTTACCAATCAGAACGATTTTAACACCTTCTCGACAACCTGATGCATATCATAATAACAATAGTCGGCCAATCGACCACCGAAGAGATATTTGGTTTCGGAGTCGGCAAGAGCGCGATACTTTGCATAGAGGGCGGTGTTATGAGGGTCGTTTACGGGATAATAAGGCTCGGCACCCTCGCTCCACTCGATAGGATATTCGCGCGTAATAATGGTATGGTCGGCACCTCTATCCTCGAAGTGCTTATGTTCGATAATGCGGGTAAAAGGGGTTTCGCGGTCGGTATAATTGACCACCGCTGCACCCTGAAAATCGCGTTGCGAGAGTCGCTCCTCCTCAAATCGTAGCGAGCGATACTCCAATGCCCCGAAGCGGTAGTCGTAGAAGCGGTCGAGTTCGCCCGTATAGAGAACCCTCTCGGCCATTGCATCAAAGGCATTGCGATCGGAGAAGTAGTCGGTCGAAAGTCGTATCTCGACACCCTCCAACAGCCCCTCAAAGAGTGGATTGTAGCCACCGACAGGGATACCTTGATAGGTATCGTTGAAGTAGTTGTTGTTGCGCTCGAAGCGAAGTGGCAAACGGCGGATTATCCACGCAGGAAGTTCCGCGCAACTGCGACCCCACTGCTTCTCGGTGTAGCCCTTGATAAGTCGCTCGAAGATGTCGCGACCAACCAACGACAACGCCTGCTCCTCCAAGTTCGCAGGCTCGCGGTCGAGGTGGAGTCGTTGCTCCTCGATTTTGGCTTGCGCATCCTCGGCCCTCTTTACACCCCACAGCGCATCGAAGGTGTTTAGATTAAAGGGTAGTGGATAGATTGAGCCTTTATAGTTGGCAAGTGGCGAATGGGTAAATGGGCGAAACTCAACGAATTGATTGACAAAATCCCAAACCTCACGATTTGATGTGTGGAAGATGTGCGCTCCGTACTTATGGACAAAGACACCCTCCTGCTCCTCGCAGTAGCAGTTTCCGCCCGTGTGGTTACGACGGTCGATGACAAGCACTCGCAGTCCCGCTTTATGGGCGCGATAGGCAGCCACAGCACCGTAGAGTCCGGCCCCGACAATGAGCAAATCGTATTTGAATGCAAAATTCAAAATGCAGAATGCAAAATTAAAAATTACCCATACTGCAAAAATCGTAAATGATGAGACTATTTTTGTGCGATGTTAGGCGATGAAAGCGCAGCATAGCAGACCTATGCGAGCATTTCAGCGTGCGACACACTCGTACAAAAAGAACTCATCAGAACGATTTTTATATCTGTTTTCGCAAGCGTGCAACAGGTATCTCCAACATCTCGCGATACTTTGCCACCGTACGACGAGCGATGCAATAGCCCTTTTCGTTAAGGATATTCATCAGCTGTTCATCGGTCAGAGGCTTGCGCTTGTTCTCGCCATCGATGCACTCCTGCAAAATATTCTGTATCTCGTAGCTCGACACCTCCTCGCCCGAAACGGTCTGCATAGCCTCCGAGAAGAGCGATTTCAGCAAGATAATACCAAATTGTATCTGCACATATTTGCTATTTACCACGCGCGAAATGGTCGAGACATCGAGACCCGTGCGGTCGGCAATATCCTTCAAAATCATCGGACGCAGACTGCTGCGGTCGCCCTCCTTGAAGTATTCGCTTTGGTAGTCGAGTATGGTCTGCATCGTACGCATCAGCGTATCGTGGCGCTGCTTGATGGCCGACATAAACCACTTGGCCGAGTCGATTTTGCTCTTTACGAACTGTATCGCTTCGCGGTCCTTGTCGCTCATACGCGCATCGGAGACACCCGCCATATTGCGGATAACCTCCAAGTAGCGACGATTGATTTTCAACTCGGGGATATTGTAGGAGTTGAGCGACAACTCGAAACGCCCATCGTGGTAGTCGAGGATAAAGTCGGGAATGATATATGGCGCACCCTCCGCCCCCTCGTCGGCAAAGAGGTTGCCGGGTTTGGGCGAGAGTCGCTGAATCTCCTGCACCGCAGCGCGGAACTCCTCCTCATCGACACCGAGGCGAGCCATCAAACGCTCATAGTGTTTCTTGACAAACTCTTCGAAATACGACGAAAGCAGACGATAGGCAAGCTCTTTGGCCGGTGTATCGAGCGGTTGGGCATCGAGTTGCAAGAGCAACGACTCGCGCAGGTCACGCGCACCGACGCCAACGGGTTCGAGGTGCTGTATTATCGAGAGCAGACGCTCCAACTCTTCGACCCCGACCTCGACACCAATCGAGAAGGCTATATCGTCGGAGAGCGATTGCAGGTCGCGGCGCAGATAGCCATCGCCATCAATGCTGCCGACGATAAACAACGCAAGTTGCCGCTCGCGCTCCGAGAGGTTGCGAAAACCGAGCTGCTCGACAAGCGATTCGTGCAACGACCTTCCGCCCGAAATCTGAACGCTTCGCGGACGGTCGTCCTTCGAAAAGTGGTTCAGGCGGCTTTTGTATGAAGGAGTATCGTCTTCGCGAAGATACTCCTCCATCGAAATCTCCTTTGGAGGATTCTCGTCGGCCGTTTCCGACTGCGCCTCCTCTTCGAGTACTATATTCTCCTCAATCTCCTGTTTTATGCGCTGTTCGAGCAACGCTACCGGCAACTCCAACAGTTTTATCATCTGAATCTGCTGGGGCGACAGCTTTTGTTGCTGAACGAGCGTTTGTGTTTGTCCGAGTAGTGCCATTCTCTTGTTTACTATTGGTTGACAGACTGCACCATCACAGGATTTTCGTCATTTTAAGGAGGTATAGTAGCCCCACAAGGGTATCTCTTAAAACTCGGCGTTCTTCGGCGTACGAGGGAATGGTATCACATCGCGGATATTACCCATACCTGTCACGAACAGAAGCAGACGCTCGAAACCGAGACCAAAACCGGAGTGCGGTGCCGAACCCCAACGACGTGTGTCGAGATACCACCACATATCCTTCTCCGGAATATGCAACTCGTCGATTCTTGCACGAAGTTTGCCATAGTCGGCCTCACGCTCCGAACCTCCGATAATCTCGCCGATTTTCGGGAACAAAACGTCCATCGCACGCACCGTCTTACCATCTTCGTTCTGCTTCATATAGAAGGCCTTTATCTCCTTTGGATAGTTGATAAGGATAACCGGACGCTTGAAATGCTCCTCAACCAAGTAGCGCTCGTGCTCCGACTGCAAGTCGCAACCCCAATCGCAAGGGAACTCGAATTTGCGACCCGACTCCTTCAAGATACGGACACCCTCGGTATAGTCGAGACGAACAAAATCGTTGGCCAAGACAAATTCGAGGCGCTCGATAAGTTCGTTATCCCACATCTTGTTCATAAACTCCAAATCCTCACGGCAGTTGTCGAGAGCGTAGCGGATAAGGTATTTGAGGAAGTCCTCGGCCAAATCCATATTGTCCTGCAACTCGTAGAATGCCATCTCCGGCTCAATCATCCAGAACTCGGCCAAGTGGCGCGGAGTGTTTGAATTTTCGGCACGGAAAGTTGGACCGAAGGTGTAAATCTGGCCAAGCGACAATGCGCCCAACTCACCCTCCAACTGACCCGACACGGTGAGGCTGCAAGGCTTACCGAAGAAGTCCTGCGAGTAGTCGATTGCGCCCTCCTCGGTCTTTGGCAGAGAGTTCAAATCGAGCGTCGTAACCTGGAACATAGCACCTGCACCCTCGCAATCGGAGGCAGTAATGAGCGGTGTATGGAGGTAGTAGAAGCCTCGGTCGTTGAAGTATTTGTGGATAGCGAAAGCCATTGCGTGGCGGATACGCAACACTGCGCCAAAGGTATTGGTACGCGGACGCAAGTAGGCTATATCGCGCAAAAATTCGAGCGAGTGGCCCTTCTTTTGCAACGGATATGTTGCAGGGTCGGCCGTGCCATACACCTCGATTTCGGAGGCCTGAACCTCGACGCCCTGACCGGCACCAAGACTCTCGACCAACACACCCTTAACGCAGAGACACGCACCCGTAGTGACAAGGCGAAGCGACTCCTCCGAGATTTTGGCCAAATCGGCCACAATCTGAATATTGGCTACGCACGAACCATCATTGAGGGCAATAAATGCCACATTCTTGTTTCCGCGCTTGGTTCTAACCCAACCCTTTACGACAACCTCGCTGCCGATTTGGGTTGATTTGAGTAGTTGTGCAATTCTCATAATCTATCTTGTTATATTTGTTTTCAGCATTTGCAAAGTGCAAATTTATAAAATAAATTTCGATATGACGCCTTTTTGCGACCATTTTTGAATTTTGTTGAAAATTTGCGCTATCTTCGCAGAGCATAAAGACCAAAACAATGAAAATTTTATCGACACTCCTGCTCGCTTTGTCGCTCTCCGCAGCCCTCTCGGCCTCGGCGCAGCGCATCTATCGTAGCGAGTTTACCGTATATGACACTCGCGAAGATGCTGTCGCACAATCGCACAAAAATTCGACCCAACACATCGCCTTTCGCCCCATAGCCCTCGGAGCCTCGGGCAAGACCGAGTTGGTCGGCAAGAAGATTACGATTCCGACCGCGTGGAGCGACTACAATGTCTATCTCCATATCGAGAACAGCATCAAGGCCTACGAGTTGGTAATCAACGGCCAAAGCGTCGCCACGACCGACGACCCATATACCCCGGCCGACTACCTGATTTCGCCCTACCTCAAACAGGGCAGCAACGAGGTGTTGTTGCTCTTGCGAGGCTCGGCAACCGAACTTAATCGAGGTGCGCAACAATCGCTCCGCGACCAATTCGAAAACTGCTACATCACGGCACAGCACCGCCTCCATATCTTTGACTACGAGGCTCGTATCACACCCGACGAGAACAAGGAGATGCTCTGTCTGTTGGACGTAGCGGTCAAAAACGATTTCAACTTTGAAGAGACCATTGCCGTCGGCTACGACATCTACTCGCCCGAGGGCAAACTCATCGACTATGGCGTACAGGATTTCGAGGTTGCAGGTCGCAGCATCGACACCCTGCACATCAGAGCCAAACTTGGCGAAGGAGGGCGCAACCTTTGGAGCAACACCTCGCCAAAACTCTATCGCGGAACGCTCTACGTTAAGCGCAACGGCAAACCACGCGAATATATCCCTCTGCGAATCGGTGCAGGCGAGACAACCTTCGCCAACGGCAAGATTATCCGCAACGGCAAACCGCTCGAAATCAAGAGTGTAGCCTACAACGCACGCACGACACCTGCCGAGGCACGTACGGAGATTGCAGCCCTCAAAAAGCGCGGATACAACACCCTTCGCCCCGATGCACCTCAACCCGAATGGTTCTACGACATTTGCGACGAGGTGGGTATCTACGTCATCGAGCAGGCCAACATCAACCCAACCGAGCGTAGCACCGACCGTACCGTAACGGGTACTCCGTCGAACAACCCCAACCTTGTCGATGCCTATCGCAAGCGCATACGCTCGATGTATTGGCGCACACGCAACCACCCTTGCATCATCGCTTACTCGATTTGCGGTCCACAAGCGGGCAACGGCTACTGCCTCTACAAGGCCTACGAGGAGGCAAAGAGCATCGAGTCGCGCAGAGCCATCATCTGCCCAAGTGCCGACGGAGAGTGGAATACCGACATCGATAAAATCGAATAGCGATGACGATTGATTTGATTGTGGTCGGCAAGACCGACTCGAAGCAGGTCGATGCGCTGGTCGAGACCTACACCAAACGCATCTCGTTCTACAACCGCTTCGCCATAACCTATCTGCCCGATGCGAAGAATACCAAAAACCTCACCGAGGCCCAGCAAAAGAGGGTCGAGGGCGAGGCTCTGTTGCGACAGATTGGCGATGGCGACCACCTTGTACTGCTCGATGAGCGCGGAGCCGAGTTCCGCTCAATCGAATACGCGGAGTGGTTACAAAAGCGTATGAACAGTGGTGTGCGACGCCTTGTATTTGTCATCGGTGGCCCCTATGGTTTCTCGGAGGCGGTATATGCGCGAGCCAACGAGCGTATCTCGCTCTCGAAGATGACCTTCTCGCACCAAATCATTCGCGCAATCTTTGCCGAGCAACTCTACCGCGCATTTACGATTATCCGCCACGAGCCATACCACCACGAGTAGCACAAATCGAAATCTTTTCGTATCTTTGCCCCAGCAACTACAACACAATGAGAGATATTACGATACACTCCACCTCCGAACTGCCCGAAGTGGCACAAGCGGTCATCGAGAGCCTCGACGGTCGCTCGGTTGTCGCCTTTGTGGGAGAGATGGGTGCAGGCAAGACAACCCTTATCAGCGCGATAATGGAGTACCTGCAATCGGCCGACACGGTTACAAGCCCAACCTTCGCACTCGTAAATCAATACTTTACGGGCGAGGGCGATGCGGTCTATCACTTCGATTTCTACCGCATCAACTCCATTGCCGAGGCCTTTGATATGGGCTACGAAGAGTATTTCTACTCGGGCGACCTCTGCCTTGTCGAGTGGCCGGAGCGAGTTGAGCAACTTCTGCCCGACAACGTAATGGTGGTACGCATCGAGGCTCTGGACAACACTTCGCGCCGATTTGTCATCGAGTAGGGCAAACAGGCCGAAAAAGAGGGGGATAGAGCATAGATTTCGGCAAAAGTGGTGCTAAAATTTTGAAATCCCGAAATCTCTGCTTACCTTTGTTGCAGACAATACGGATTTATCACAGGGTTCTAATCGCAGGGTTAGGATTCTTTATTTTTTGTTTTGTCTGCCAAAAACCGAACTAAAAACAAAAAAACTATATTAACAATGGCAAAGGAATTGATTTATTTGACCGCCGAAGGTTACAAGAAACTCAAAGACGAACTCGACCATATGCGTTCGGTTGAGCGTCCTGCTGCGGCTGCGGCTATCGCCGAGGCTCGCGACAAGGGTGACCTCTCGGAGAACGCCGAGTATGATGCTGCCCGCGAGGCACAAGGTCTGCTCGAAATGCGCATAGCACAGTTGGAGGCTACGCTCAACAACTCACGCATCATCGACGAGAGCAAAATCAGCAAAGACAAGGTGCAGATTTTAAGCAAGGTGACACTACTCAACCACAACAACAACCGCGAGGTGGTCTATACCATCGTGTCGGAGAACGAGGCCAACCTCCGCGAGGGCAAACTCGCTATCGGCACCCCAATCGCAAAGGCTCTGCTCGGCAAGAAGAAGGGCGAGGTTGTCGAGGTAACCGTACCGGCAGGGGTATTGAAGTTGGAGATTCTCGACATCTCTATCTAATACGCCCCCACATAAGAAGCAATAAAAAATGGTGTGTCTTTCGCAAGACACACCATTTTATTTAAGTATTCGGTTAAGACTACAACGCGCCAATCTCGTAGAGTGCGCCGTTTACCTTACGAACTGCATCGGCCGAAGCAACGAACTTTGCCTGCTCCTCCTTTGTGAGTTCAATCTTAACAATCTTCTCGATACCCTTCTTGCCGAGAACAACAGGTACGCCGAGGCAGATATCCTCCTGGCCATACTCGCCTTCGAGCAATACCGAGCAAGGAACGATAGCCTTCGTATCGTTGATGATAGCATCAACAACCGATGCTCCCGCAGCACCCGGAGCATACCAAGCCGAAGTACCGAGCAAACCTGTAAGAGTTGCACCACCAACCATAGTGTCGGCAGCAACCTGCTCCAACTTCTTCTTCGAGAGGAGTTTGGTTACAGGCACACCCTTAATCGATGCCTTCGATACGAGCGGAATCATAGTGGTATCACCGTGACCACCGATAACCATACCGTCGATATCCTGAATACCTGCACCCGAAGCCTTCGAGAGGTAGCAACGGAAACGCGACGAGTCGAGCGCGCCACCCATACCGATTACGCGGTTCTTCTTCAAACCGGTAGCCTTCAAGGTAAGGTAGGTCATTGTATCCATAGGGTTCGAGATGATTACGAACATAGCCTTTGGCGACCAACGGAGAGCGTTCTCAACTACACCCTTAACAATCTTTGCGTTGATACCAATAAGCTCCTCGGGCGTCATACCAGGCTTACGTGGAATACCCGAAGTGATAACGACAACGTCCGAGTTTTGAGTTGTCTTGTAACCCTCTGCATCGGTAGCGGTAACGCCTACCATATTGGTCTTGTAGCCCTGGGTAGCCGATGCC
>JAGBWT010000161.1 GCA_017629615.1 Alistipes sp.
AGCAACAGCAACAACAAGATAAACAAAAGGAGCAGGAGCAACAGCAGAACCAAGAGCAACGACAGAGCGGAATTTCGCCACAGGAGCAGGAGGCAATGTTGGAGGCTATTCAGGCCCAAGAGGATAAGACACAAGAGAAACTGAAAGAGGCACAAGGCGTACTTATTCGCGGCAAGCGGAATTGGTAGGGTAGCCTGGGGAGGCTGGGTAGACTGGGTAGCCTGGGTAGATTGAGTAGCCTGGGTAGCCTGAAAAACCCCTAACGACACTAACGCCCTTAACGACCCTAACCGACGACAAGCCGAGAGCAGAGGGCGCTTGCACACTATGCCGAGGCGCGAAGGAGGAAAAGCCCTCGAAGAGGGATTAACACCCTTAACGCCTCTAACGCCCTTAACGACCCTAACAAACAACAACAAAAAACTATGGAGTTTGCAAACCCACACATACTTTGGAGTCTGTTCGCACTCATTCCGTTGGTAGGTTACTACATCTACCGCCAACGGTTGGGCGGTGCGACCATCACCATTTCGTCGATAGACTCACTGCGCAAGGCACCCAAAGGGTGGCGACACTACTTGCGCCACGTGCCATTTGTGTTGCGCTGTGCAGCGCTGACGCTGTTGGTGCTTGCCATCGCGTGTCCTCAATCGGCCGAACACCATCGCAAGACCAATACCGAGGGTATCGACATCGTGTTGGCCATCGACGTCTCGGGTTCGATGCTCGCACGCGACTTCACGCCCGACCGACTCACCTCGGCCAAGGAGGTTGCGGCCTCGTTTGTGGGCGACCGTCACGGCGACCGCATAGGCCTTGTTGTCTTTGCGGGCGAGGCGGCTACCTACTCTCCACTCACGACCGACCAAGCCTCGTTGCAGACGATGCTCGGCCGCATCACAAGCGGTCAGATGGAGGACGGTACGGCAATAGGTAACGGCTTGGCTACGGCCATAAACCGTCTGCGCGAGAGTGACTCAAAGAGCAAGGTTGTCATACTGCTCACCGACGGTGTGAATAATAGCGGCCAGATTGCACCTCTCACAGCGGCACAGATAGCCAAAGAACTTGGCATCAAGGTCTATACCATCGGCGTCGGCTCCGAGAAGGAGGCCCCATACCCCGTGTTCGACGAGCGTGGTCGCGAGGTCGATGTGGTGATGATGCGTGGCGAAATCGACGAGCGCATACTCTCGCAGATTGCCGACGAGACGGGTGGCGAGTACTTCCGCGCAACCAACAAACGTGCGCTCGAAGCGATATACGAGCAAATCAACACCCTCGAAAAGAGTCGTGTCGAGGTCGAGGAGTATACGGTACTCTACGAGGAGATGCTGCCATTTGCGCTTGCGGCACTCCTTTGCCTCGTGCTTGAATTTGTTATTAACCGACTGATACTTAAACGCATACCATAATGTTCCGTTTCGAGAATCCCGATATTTTGTGGGCTATGCTCATCGTTCCTGCGATGGTGGTTGCCCTCTACATCGTAGGCATCGTGCGCCGTCGGGCTTTGGCTCGCTTCGGCAATATCGCACTGCTCAAAGGGTTGATGCCCGATGTGTCGAAGTGGCGCAATGTGGTCAAATCGACCCTCTTTATTGTGGCTGTTGCGTTGGTAATCTTCGCTGCGGCACGTCCGCAATTTGGCTCACGTCTGCGCGAGGAGAAGGCTACGGGTGTCGAGATGATGCTCGTGGTCGATGTCTCGAACTCGATGCTTGCCGAGGACTTCACACCCAACCGCCTCGACCGTACGCGCTACGCCATCGACAAACTCTTTGGCTCGATGCACCAGGACCGTGTCGGTATGGTTGTCTTTGCGGGCGAGTCGAAGGTGCAACTCCCAATCACGACCGACTACCGTATGGCCCGCAGTTTCACGCGCCGCCTCTCTCCGTCGCTCGTGTCGATTCAGGGTACCGACTTGGGTAGCGCAATATCGTTGGCCTCGCTTTCGTTCTCGAAAAACCCCGATATAGGCCGTGTGATGATACTTATCACCGACGGTGAGGCCCACGACGAACGTGCCGTCGAGGCTGCAACCCGTGCCGCCGAGCAGGGTATCCGCATCTTCGCCATAGGTATCGGCACGCCCGAGGGTGCGCCAATCAAAATTGGTGGCGAATTTATCACCGATGAAGAGGGTGAGATGGTCGTGTCGCGCCTCAACGAAGAGATGTTGCAACAGATAACCGAAATCGGTAAGGGCGGCTATATCCGCGCCTCGGGTGCAACATTCGGCTTGGAGGAGATTGTCGATGAAATCGGCAAGATGGAGGAGGGCGAACTCTCGACGCTCCGCTTCGAGGAGTATGCCGAGCAATTTGTGTGGCTGCTCGCTACGGCCGCCATTCTGCTGCTGCTCGAATCGCTGCTGCTCGACCGTCGCAATCCGCGCCTGCGCCGATTTAATATCTTCCGCGAAGGGGCGAAGGAGTAGTTAGTGTCGTCGCAAATAGTTGCCTATAACGAGTGTCATCGAGTCGCGACAGTCGGCCGTATGGGCCTCGATATGGTTGCGACCCGAGAGTGTGAGCGAGTCGGTCACAAAGACGCCTATTGAGCGTTGGCGCACGGCTACCGTATCGCCATTGACCAGCACGGTCGGAGCGCCCTGCGACGAGTAGATGCGCACCGCTTGGCGATTACGCGAGCGTATGGGTGCGCTCTTGCCGACGATGTGGAGTGTCGGACGACGGTCGTACCAAAGGGTCTTGTAGAGGTAGTAGGCATCTTTGCGCTGTGTGTGGTCGTGGGTCATCAGACCCGTATTGCGAAGCCCCGTGCGGTAGCGCGACGAGCCGAAGTCGAACATCGTATTGAGCCAAATTCCCCAAAACAGAGTCTCATCGACGCGGGCTGCATAGCCCTCGTGGAAACGTGTCTGCCAACTCTCGGGCAGGCGGTGCTGGCTGTAATTGCGGCGTGTGTGATTCTCGCCCGCAAGACCGAGGTTGCCACCCTCGCCATAGCAGATGGCTTGCGAGAGGTGCTTCCAATTATCGAGCAGGGCCTGCTGCCAGATATTCAGGTCGTCGATTGAGCCACTCTCCCAACCCATATTCTGATGCCATACGATAAGGTCGGTGATAAAGTTGATGTCGCCGTCTTGGTTGCTGCACGCAACGGTCGGGCGCGAAGGGTCGAGGCTCTTGGCGAGCTTATTGAGCGAGCCGATGTAGTCGAGCAGGCTCTTCGAGCGACCTCGCATAAGCGAGAATATGCCCCACATCGCAATCGACGGGTGGTGGCAGTTCTGCAATATGATTTCGCGCAACTGCTCCTCGCCATTGGCCTTGAAGCGCGGCGTGTCGTAGAAGGCTATGTCGCTCAAAAATGGCGACTGCGCAAGTGGCGAATCGACCCACACAAGCATACCGCGACGGTCGCACTCATCGTAGAGCGTCTGGGCGTGCGGACCTGCAAGCGAGCGCACAGCATTGGCTCCCATACCGCGAATTGAGCGGAGAGCATCGGCATAGTGTGTCTCGGTGAGTGCCGCAGCCGAGTGGGCGCAGTCGTGGTTGAGTGCAACGCCGTGAACATAGACGCGACGACCATTGACCCTCAACAGATGCTCGGGCGTAACCTCGATGTTGCGCCAACCCGTCGTGACGCTGACCGTATCGCCTCCCGTTGCAACCCTCACGCGATAGAGTTTTGGCGAGTGTGGCGACCAGAGTTCGGGGGTGTTGAGCGTGAATGGTACGGTGATGGTCTTGCCGTCGATTTTGGTCTTGATATTCTGCGTTGTGGCCACATATCCGTCGGGCGAAACGATGTCGATTGAGAGCGATGTCTCGCGCTCCTTCTTGCCGAGCAGAGCAATCGTGATGTCGCCCTCGACACGCTCGGTCGAGACCGATTTCGGGCGCACGATAACGCCCTCGGTACCATAGTAGAGGGGCGAGATTGTGGTCTGATGGGTTACGATAAGTTCCACGTCGCGATAGATACCGCCATAGAGGTTCTCCTCGGTCGAGGTGGGCAGTACATCGTTGTGGCAGGCGTTGCTGACCGATACGAGCAGCGTATTGTCGGAGCCGAAGTTGATGCACTCCGTAATCTCGAAGGCGAAGGCTGTGCGACCGCCACGATGCTCGCCGACGTGCGAACCATTCACAAATACGTCGGCCACACTCTGCACACCGCGAAAGCGCAAGAAGAGTCGTCGGCCACGCCACTCGGCAGGAACGTAGAGCGAGCGACGATAGTTGCCCGTCGTGCGGTAGAGGCCCGTTGTTGGGGCGAGAGGGTCGTTGTGCCAGGTGTGGGGTAGGCGGACGTGACGGGCCTCGTCGCTCGAATTTTCCTCTTGGAAGAAGAAACGCCACTCGTTGTTGAGCGTATAGACTTCGCGGGCGGAAATCGTTGCGAAACAGGCCGCCAGAGCCAATATCAGTAGCAAAAATCGTTTCATAAAAGCGTATATTACTTTGCAAAGATAGGAAAATACCGAAAAAAATACTAACTTCGTGCGGATATTGACACTTTTTGGATAAGTAAAGCATCGTATTATTATGACATTTTTTGATATACTCACTTCGGTCGTGGCTTTGTTGGCCATCGTTGCAGGTTGGCGCAAGGGTCTCGTCAAGCAACTTTTTGCGGTTATAGGCATCGTTGCGGCGATGTTCTTGGCAACCTCGTTTGGAGAGCGGGTGGGCGAGTTGGTCGGCCTCTCGGGCAAGGTGGCAATGGTTGGCGGATTTGTCGCACTCTTTGTGCTGACGCTCATTGGCGTTTCGTTGCTCGGCTCGCTCCTGCGCAAGACTTTGGAGGCGGTCGGTGTCGGCTCGCTCGATACGATTGGCGGCATCGCGCTCTCGCTCGTAAAGTATGCGCTGCTGCTCGGCGTGGTCTATATGTTTATCGATACGCTCAATGGCGAGTACAACTTTATGTCGAAGCAGATGACTCGTGCTTCGGTCTCGTTTGAGCCACTTTGCGAGGCGACGCGTACGATATTGAGGTGGTTGGAATCGCTTATAAGATAGGGCCGATGGAGCAGCATATTTCGGGATTGGTGGTGCGTGCCACAGGTAGTTGGTACGAGGTGTTGCACGAGGGCGAGCGTCTGCGTTGCCGTATTCGTGGTCGTCTGCGTCTGCGCGGAGTGCGTTCGACCAACCCTGTCGTGGTGGGCGATGTGGTCCATTGCGAGTGCGACGAGCGTGGCGAGTGGGTTATATGCGATATTGAGCCGCGCCGCAACTATGTTATCCGTCGCGCCTCGAACCTCTCGAAGGAGTCGCATATCATTGCGGCCAATATCGACCGCGCGATGATTGTCGTGACGCTTGTCGAGCCTGTGACAGCATTGGAGTTTGTCGATAGATTTTTGGTGACGTGCGAGGCCTACAAGGTCCCTGCGACCATACTTCTCGCCAAGTGCGACCTGCTCGATGCGATGCCCGAGGCGGTCGAAGAGTTTAAGGCCACCTACTGCGCAGCGGGCTACGAGGTTATCGAGATTTCGGCCCTCGAAGGTCGCGGTGTGGAGCGTGTGCGCGAGATGCTCGACGGCTCCGTGACACTGCTTTCGGGCAACTCGGGTGTCGGCAAATCGACCCTCGTTGGGCGTATCGACCCCTCGCTCGATGTCCGCACGGGCGAGATTTCGGAGAGTTTTCACAAAGGTAAGCATACGACAACATTCTCGACAATGTACCCCATCGGCAACGGTGGCTACATCATCGACACACCCGGCATCAAGGGCTTCGGCCTGATTGATATCGACGACAAGGAGTTGTGGCACTACTTTCCGGAGATGATGCAGCGAGCGAGCGAGTGCCGATTCTACAACTGCACCCACACCCACGAGCCCGGTTGTGCTATCTGCGAGGCTGTCAAGGTGGGCGAGATAGCCTACTCGCGCTACGAGAGTTACCTGAAAATTTTGGACGAAGATGATAAATACCGAAAATAACCTCACCATCGAGCAGTGTCGTCGTCGCATCGAGTGCCTTGCGGACTTTATGTCGGAGGAGCGATTTGCGACGCTCAACCGTGCCGTTGGTCAGCGAACACGATATATGACCCTTTTGGCCGAGAATATGTACCACCCGCAGAATGCGAGTGCGCTTGTTCGTCACTGCGAGGCCTTCGGTGTGCAGGACCTCCATACGGTCGAGACCCTGTGCGCCTTCAACCCCAACCTCAACATCGTGCGCGGTACCGACAAGTGGATTGATATTCATCGCCACGCATCGACCACCGAAGCGTTGTCGCATCTGCGTTCGGCGGGCTATCGTATCGTTGCGACCACGCCCCACCGCGAGAGTTGTACGCCCGAGACCTTCGATGTGGCAAAGGGCCCTTTTGTAGTCGTTATGGGTACCGAAAAGACGGGTATCTCGGACGAGGTTATGGAGGCGGCCGACGACTTTCTGAAAATCCCGATGTGCGGTATGGTCGAGAGCCTCAACGTCTCGGCTTGTGCCGCGATAGTGGTCTATATGCTCTCGGAGCGCATACGCCAAAGTGTCGAGGGTTGGCAACTCTCGGACGAGGAGCGCACGCGTACGCTCTATCGTTGGTGTATGGAGTCGGTTCGCGATGCCGAGGCCGTTCTTGCCCGCAAAGGGTTGTAGCGGCAATACTACAATACGATTTGGAAATCAATAGATAAAAAGGGTGCAAAAATTGCATATTTTATGCAACAAAATGGTCTTGGTTCTCGTATTTATAGTGAAAATGACACGGTTGTTTTTGAGAGGATATATTTTGTAGATTAAAAAAATGTTAATAACTTTGTACCGAAAGGGAGTAAAAAATAGAGAAAATGGCAAAACCAATTAAAGAAACACCGCTACTTACAGGTGAAGATGCTGTTCGCTTTGAGAGGGCGACGAATGATGTTGTGCCTGCTTCTGTTGAAGAGATCCAGCAGGCTCAAAAGGCCTTTTGTTATTTATCGTCAATTGCAACTTTTAGTATGTAATGGCACAACTCAAAAGATTTCACCCAAACGATAATATTAAACCGTTCGACTGTGGAGACGCTGATTTGAACGGTTTTTTATTAGAAGAAAACTCATCTGTTTCAAATGCGCGACATCACGCAAACGAGTTGTTGGCTGTAACGTATGTAATTGAAGATGATGATAAAACAATTGCATATTTCAGTCTGTTGAATGATAAAATCGACAGAGAGATAGCCGATAAAAACGAGTGGAAGAAAATAACAAAAAATATTCCGTTCCTTATGCGCAGAAGGTCGCACCCTGCTGTTAAATTAGGCCGTTTGGCAGTTTCGTTAGATTATCAGCATCAGGGTTGGGGCCCCAACATACTAAATGCGCTTAAACATTGGTTTACAAATAATAATAAAACGGGTTGTCGATTTATAACCGTAGATGCCCTTGTCGAAAAGGTTGGATTCTATGCAAAATATGGTTTCAACATCTTGGTAACGCCCAAAGAGGGAGATGAAACAGTGTTGATGTACTACGACCTTAAAAAATTTGTTGAGACCCGTAAATAGAGAAGTTTTACTCGGGATAAGAGAATTTGTCTGCTTTGGACAAATTCTTTTTCGTGCAAATACTATTATTTACTAACGACCACAAACAACTAAAAAAGATAAAACTATGTTACGAAATTTAACTGCACAAGAGATTTTGCTTTTGGAGCAGATGGGCAGTAGTGCCGACGATTGGTCGCAGGTGCTGGTTGCGGAGGGTTTTTCGCCTTCGCAGGTGCGCGGCTGTCGTTTTGGCGGTGCGGTCGAAATCGGCAAAGATGCTCTGCTGGTCGATTCCCATATCGCCAACTATCGTATCGGTGCGCGTTCGCAGGTGCGTTCGACCATTGCGTTGGAGTGCCGCGAAGCCTCGACCTTCGGTAACGGAGTGTCGGTTGCGGCCGTCAATGAGAACGGAGGTCGTGCCATCAAGATTCATACCGCACTCTCGGCCCAGGTTGCCTATATCGGAGCGATGTATCGCCATCGTCCTCGTCTTGTCGAGGCGTTGGAGGCTCGTGCGCAGTTGGTAGCCGACGAGAGCCGTTCGACGATGGGTGTTGTCGGTTGTGACTGTCGAATTATCGGAGCAAAGTTTGTGCGCGAGGTCAATCTCTTCAACGGTGCGACCATCGAGGGTGCATCGCTTGTCGAGAATGCGACGCTGATGAGCGGAGCCTATGTCGGCGTCGATGCGAAGGTGCAGAACGCTATCGTGGTCGAGGGTGCTCGTGTCGATACGGGAG
This sequence comes from Alistipes sp., assembly GCA_017629615.1. Next base: position 8,214 of record JAGBWT010000161.1, read on the forward strand.
CGACGCTCAACCGCTGTTTTGTTGGCGAGTGTGCCGTTGTTGCAGGCGGTTTTTCGGCTGTCGATACACTCTTCTTTGCCAACTCGCATTGCGAGAATGGCGAGGCCTGCTCGGTCTTTGCAGGTCCTTATACGGTTTCGCACCATCGCTCGTCGTTGCTTATCGCGGGCCTCTTCTCGTTCTTCAACGCAGGTAGCGGAACCAACCAGAGCAACCACCTCTTCAAGAGTGGCGCGGTGCATCAGGCGGTGCATCGTCGCGGTTGTAAGTTTGCAAGCAACGCCTATGTTATGGCCCCATCGGCCGAGGGTGCATTTACGACCGTGCTGGGTCGTCACACCCACCATCACGATACAAGCGAATTTCCGTTTTCGTACCTTATGGAGCGCGACTCGCTCTCCTATCTGCTGCCGGGCTATGGTCTGCAAAGTTATGGCACAGCTCGCGACGTGGCGAAGTGGCCGCAGCGCGACCGTCGTAGCGTTTGCCGCGACCTTATCTCGTTCGAGGAGTATAACCCCGTTCTTGCAGGTGCAGCCGTTGAGGCCGTGAAGCGCCTCGAACTCCTCGCTTCGCAGTCGCCACACGCCGACCAATATCGCTACAAGGGTGTAGTCATCTCGCGCTCGATGTTGCAGCGCGGACTCTCGCTCTATCGTCAATATATCGCCGCCTCGCTTGCCGCAATGCTCTCGCAGGGGTCGTCGGAGGCTACCGTCTACGACCGCTGGATTGATTTGGGTGGCGCGTATGTGCGCCAAGCCGTTGTCGAGACTCTGCTCGACGAGGTTGAGGCTGGTGTGGTAGAGGTTGCGGCCATAGATTTGCGCTTGCGTGCCGAGGCCGAGCGTTATAGCAACGAGGCTCACGGTTGGGCAAAGGCTCTCTTTGTCGAGCGCGAGGGTCGCGAACCTTCGGTCGAGGATATTTCGGCTCTCGAAGTTGTTGCCGAGTCGTTGGCACGTCTTGTGGAGCGCGATGCCGAGCGCGATGCCGATGTCGAGATGAGTGTCGGCTATGGCGTAGATTCGCTCGACGACCAGGTGCGTATGGCCGACTTCAAGGCTGTCAGAGGTTTGTAGCGATGTACGACCAAGAGATAACGCGCACTCACCGTACGGCATTTGTTATCGCAGTAGACCAATCGGGTTCGATGCAGGAGTCGATACTCTTTGCCGGCCACCACGTCGCAAAGGCGCAGGCTGTGGCTGTCATTGTGGGTGCGATGATTGACGAGCTGGTGATGCGCTCGCGCTTTTGCGACGAGCACCGCAACTACTACGATGTGGCCGTTATTGGCTATTCCAATACGAGTGTCTATTCGCTTCTCGATTTCGAGGGCTTTGTTCCGGTGACGATGCTTGCGCAGTGCCAAGTGCCGCAGGTTGAGTTGCGTTTCGACGATGAGCCTTCGGCCGAGGGCCCCGCATCGCTGACCTACTCCGAGTGGATAAAGCCGCGAGCCGAGGGCGAGACGCCGATGTACGAAACGCTTGCCACCATCTACGATATGGTGGGGCGGTGGTGCAATGAGCCACAAAACCGCGATAGTTTTCCGCCTATGGTCTTCAATATTACCGATGGCGAGGCCTCCGATTGCGACGAGGCGTCGTTGTTGCGTATGGCCGAGCGGTTGCGTGCGACATCGACACGCAATGGTAGTACGTTGCTTGTCAATACCCACCTCTCGTCCGACCCAAAGGCCAAGGCGCTCCTCTTCCCCAACCCTTCGGAGGTGCCACACGGGGTCGATAAGGTGAATCTCTTGGAGCAGATGTCGAGTCTTCTGCCCGAGCCGTTCAATGCTGCGGTCGAGTCGGTGCGCCTCACCCCATCTACTCCGCCATACCTGGCTATGGCCTACAACGCTTCGGCTGCCGACGCCTTCTCGATTATCAATATTGGCTCGTATAGCGCTACCTATATCCGATAGTGTGCTATGATTTTGTCGATGTTACAATTTCGGCAGGCTCTGCTTGCCCCTACACGCCACTTTCGCACACTTGGTGCGCTTCGGTGTGTAGCCTCCGACCCCAAGTCGATGGTGCGTCGTACAGCCCGATTTGCCGAGGCCGAGGTGATTTTGCCCGATGGGGGTCACGCACTGCTCTACTCGCCACTCTCGCCCTCGGCTGTGATTGCCATCGAGCGTGTTGCCCACCACCTCCGTTCGCTCCAAAGCGAGTGGCTTATGCCCTATACGCTGCTCTACGACGAGGTTGAGGTTACCGACCTTACGGGTGCGCGACGCAGTGGCGATATTGTCGTGCAGCGACTACCCGCAGGCGTGCCGTTGAGTTGCGAGGGGTCGATTGAGGGTGGCCGCTTGGCGCGTATGGTTGCCGAGTTGCGATGCGAGATGGTGCGCCTGGGATTTACGCACAACAACCTCAAAGCCGAGAATATCATCGTTGGCGACGATTTGCGCCTCCACCCGATACGCTACCACTATGCCACGTTGGGCGGTTGTCGCGACGATTTCCGACCTCTCTTTGCGCTTGCAGCCGAGCGCGGAGGGTCGATGGTCGAGGATTGTGCTGCCACCTACACCTTTGCCCCTGCCGAGCCGATGGCATATGCCCACGAAGGGCTTGTGCGTACCCTGCGCGATGGTCGCTACGGCTTTACCGACGAGTCGGGCCGCGAGGTTATCGAGTGTCGCTACCTCTGGGCCGACGACTTCTGCGAGGGTCGTTCGGTGGTCGAGAGCGACGAGGGTGTCGGGGTGATAAACCGTCGTGGCGAGGCGCTCCTGCCCACACACTTCGATAGTGTCGATTACGACAAGGCGTTGAGTCGATTTGTCGCGTGGCTCGATGGTGTGGCCTATCACTACGACTACAATGGCAGGTTGTGTGAAAAATAGTTTTTCGGTTATTCCAAATTTGATAGTTTCTTCATATCTTTGCCTAAAATACGAACAAACTAATAAACAACATACTATGGAACAGGTAAAATGTCTTATAATCGGTAGTGGCCCTGCGGGTTTCACCGCCGCAATCTATGCAGCCCGCGCATCGCTCGCACCCGTACTCTACGAGGGTATCGAGCCGGGCGGTCAGCTCACTACAACGACCGAAATCGAGAACTTCCCGGGCTACCCCGAGGGTATTACGGGTACGGCAATGATGGAGGACCTGCGTCGTCAGGCCAAGCGTTTCGGTACCGATGTCCGCACGGGTACAATCTCGAATATCGATACCTCGAAGCGTCCGTTTATCGTTACCATCGACGGTGGCGAGCAGATTGAGGCGCAGACGGTCATCATCGCAACGGGTGCTTCGGCCAAGTATCTCGGTCTGCCATCGGAGCAGCGCTTCCGTGGTATGGGCGTGAGTGCCTGCGCAACGTGCGACGGCTTCTTCTACCGCAAGCAGGACGTGGCAGTCGTAGGTGGTGGCGATACCGCTTGCGAGGAGGCTACCTACCTTGCATCGCTCTGCCGTCAGGTCTATCTCATCGTGCGTAAGCCATTCCTCCGTGCATCGAAGGCTATGCAGGAGCGCGTCTTTAATACGCCAAATATCAAGGTGTTGTTCGAGCATAATACGGCCGAGATTTTGGGCGACGACGATGGCGTGACGGGTGTGCGTCTGCGCAAAAACGATGGTGAGGAGTACGAAATTCCGCTTTCGGGCTTCTTCCTTGCTATCGGTCACCACCCGAACACCGAACTCGTGGCAGGCAAACTTGCTCTCGACGAGCAGGGCTATATCGTGACTGTTGCCGGCACCTCGCGCACCTCGTGCGAGGGTATCTTCGCGGCGGGCGACGTCTGCGACCCTCACTACGGTCAGGCTATCGTAGCGGCAGGCTCGGGTTGCATCGCAGCGCTCGATGCCGAGCGTTTCCTTGCAGCGCACAAATAACCCCTCTGCGAGATGATTTCGGTAACGATTCTCGGAGCAGCGTCGGCCAAACCGACCGTGAGTGGCCACCCCTCGGCACAGATAGTAAATTGCAACGAGCAATACTATCTGGTCGATGCCGGTGAGGGTGTGCAGCAGCAGATGTTCCGCTTGGGAATCAACCCGTTGCGCTTGCGTGCGGTCTTTGTCTCGCATCTGCACGGCGACCACGTCTTTGGTCTCTTTCCTCTGCTCTCGACACTCGGTCTCTATGGTCGCAAAACGCCTCTCACGGTCTTTGCACCCCGTCCCTTTGGCGAGATTTTGGAGTGCCACCTCCGCTACTTCGACAAGGAGTTGCCCTACGAGGTGCAGTGGGTCGAGGTCGATACGACGAAGCACCAAATCATCTTCGAAAACCGCACGTTGGAGGTGTGGTCAATACCGCTCCGCCACCGTGTGCCAACCTCGGGCTACCTCTTCCGCGAGAAGCCTCTGCCACGCAATGTCGATAAATTCGCCATCGAGCGTTGGGGCTTGTCTGTCAAGCAGATTGTCGCGGCAAAGGAGGGCGCAGATATTACGCTCGACGACGGCACGATTTTGCCAAACGAGCGCATAACCTTCGTGGCGCACCCTCCGCAGTCGTATGCCTACTGCTCCGACACCAATCGTTCGGGTGCGGTGGCGAAATATGTTGCCGGGGTCGATATGCTCTACCACGAGGCGACCTATGCCGCCGAGCAAAAGCGCGAGGCGAAGGAGCGCGGTCACGCCACGACCGAAGATGCCGCAAAGACGGCGCTGACGGCAGGGGTTAAGAGGTTGTTGATTGGCCACTTCTCGTCGCGCTACAAGGACAAAGAGCCGCTTCTGACCGAGGCGAGAGCCATCTTCCCCGAAACCTACATCGCCCACGAAGGCGAAACCTACAAGATATGATTACACGAGCCGAAATACTTGCCATAAAGGCGCTCGCAACCAAGCAGGGTCGCGAGGAGCAGGGTGCATTTATCGCCGAGGGCGAGAAGTTGGTCGATGAAATCCGTCGCTCCAACCTCCATATTCGCCACATATACCAGACCAAACCCCTCTTTGCCGAGGGCGAGGTGGTCGGCACAAAGGAGATGGAGCGCATCTCGCAACTCAAAACCGCCAACACGGTCTTGGCCGTAGTCGAGACCCCGCAGTGCGACCTCTCGGCCGTTGAGCCGAGCCAAAACCTCGTGCTGGCCCTCGACCGAGTGCAAAATCCGGGCAACCTCGGCACGATTATCCGCCTTGCCGATTGGTTCGGCATCTCGGACATCGTCTGCTCCGAGGATACGGCCGACTGCTTCAACCCGAAGGTTGTGCAGGCCACGATGGGTGCAATCCTGCGCGTGCGCGTTCACTATACCGACCTTGCTGCGTGGCTCGCTGCGCAGCGCAAGCGCAATGTCGAGGTCTATGGCACATTCCTCGAAGGCGAAAATATCTACTCCGCCTCGCTCTCTTCGCAGGGCATAATCGTTATGGGTAACGAGGGCCAGGGCATCTCCTCCGAGGTTGCCGCCTCTGTCTCCCACAAAATCCTTATCCCTCCCTATCCTGCCGACCGTGCCGGCTCGGAGTCGCTCAATGTGGCTATTGCGACGGCGGTGGTGTGTGCGGAGTTTCGCAGAAGGAAAAATTGATTTTAGGCGGCATTTGCTGCGTTACGCTCAATCCCCAAGACAGTCACATACGCCGAGTATGCTCCTGCCTTGGGGATTTTCGCAAGCCTTGCAACTGCTCGCCTAAAATGCAATTTTTGGTCACCTGGGGTGGCCTTTTTTATTAGGGTCGTTAAGGGCGTTAGGGTCGTTAGGGGTAAAATGGGTAGATTGAGTAGATTGGGTAGTCTGGGTAGCCTGAAAAAACAAACTACCCATTCTACCCAGCACAACCCAGCCTACCCAGCACAACCCATTCTACCCAGCCAAAATTCTGCATTCTGCATTTTGCATTTTGCATTTTGCATTCTATCTACCTGTAGTCCTCTGGTGTGGCTGTGCCATACTGCTCTCCACCATCACCCTCGGGACGCATTCTATCCCACACTTGTGCAAGGAACGGATTGCGCTTGGCC
>JAGBWT010000162.1 GCA_017629615.1 Alistipes sp.
GTCGATTTGAGCAGCTACGAGAGCGTACCTATCGCAAGCCTCGACAACAACTATACGCTCAACGGCAACAAACACACCGTTTCGGGCATCACCGCAACCAACAACACCAAATATAGCGGTCTGTTGTTCAGTTATATCGACAAGGGGGCGAAGGTTAAGGACCTCACACTCGGCACAACTGCCGGCGACAATGCCGACAGCCACCTGACCGTCACCACAACCGTTACGACCAACAGTGCTGTATTTGCTGCACCGTTCTGCATCGTAACGCAGGGTACTATCGAGGGTTGTACGAACAACGCCTCGCTCAACTTGCAGATTGGTGGCGACAAGTTCTCGATTATCGCGGGCGGTATCGTCACGGGCTTCTGCAACGGCTCGACCGCAGTCGGCCCTATCACCTCGTGCCACAACGCAGGCCACATCACCCTCTCGTCGGGAGCTGCTACAAGCTACAACGCTTGGCGTATCGGTGGCGTAGTGGGTCGTGCCGTCGATATGAGCATAACCGATTGCAGCAACAGCGGCAAGATTTCGATTGTTTGCGACAAGGCTCTCGCCTATCCGCAGGTTGGAGGCGTTGTCGGCGTAAGTTCGAGCGAGACAACCTCGGTAAGTGGCTGCCGCAACACGGGCGAGGTCGAGGTTAATCTGACCGCAGCCCACACAAGCTACGCCTACATCGGTGGTGTTGTCGGAGTTTGCGCCCACAACATCAGCGACTGCCACAACGAGGGTAAGGTTTCGGCCGTAGCGGGCAAGCACACCTACATCGGTGGTGTCTTGGGTCACCTCTCGGCCGACAAAGCACTGACAATCGCATCGTGCACCAACCGAGGTCACGTCCTCTTCGACTCGGTTTATAGCGGCTACAACTTTGCCGGTGGCGTCTGCGGCTACTCGACAACCGAGGGCGAGACGACCAACGCCAACAAGATGGAGAACTGCACCAACTACGGCACGGTCGAGATGTGCAACAAGGGCCGTATCCGTATGGGTGGCATCTCGGGCGGTACCTGCATTATGACGGGCTGCACCAACTACGGAACAGTTAAATATTCGAGCGAAATCGGTCGCAAATCGTCGCACGTCGGCGGTTTGGCAGGCACATTCGGCCACACCTTTACAAACTGCTGCAACTATGGCGCAGTCGAGGTTGCAGCCCCTGCAAGTCTTGTTGCGGCCGGTGGTTTTAGCGGTTTGGCCGTTAAGCGCAACTCTACGTTCATCGACTGCAAGGCCGATTGTACGGTAAGTGGCTTTACGGGCAGCGTTGAGTCGGAGGGCGAGACACAGCCCTACTCGGTCGGTCTGCTCTATGGCGACGTACTGACGCGCAAAATCACGGTCGGCACAGAGGGCCAACCAACAAAGGTGGCAGGTAAGGTAATCCGCGACGGCGTGGAAATCGTCATCGACGACGCCTCCGACGTCACTTCGGCCAACCTTTTGGGTCGTGCAACCACAGGTTCGCTCATCTTAACCCACACCACCTACGAGGCTACCAAACCTTCGCAAATCGAATAGTAATCAAAAATCAGTATAACGATGAACTACATCAAACAACTGTTCACGCTTCTCGCCTTTGCACTGCTCTTCGCATCGTGCGAGAAGGAGGCCGAGCAAATCGTTGTCGATAAAGAGATATACATCGAGGCCGAGACTCCGTCGCTTATCGAGAGCGACAAAAAGGAGTTGAAGGTCGGTGCAACGACGCGCACAGCCACCATCTACATCACCTCCGAAAAGGGTTGGAAGATGATGGAAAACAACGATGAGTGGCTCACCATCACTCCAAAGTCGAGCGACAAGGCAGGTCGTACGAAGGTCACCCTGACGCTGACCGAAAACACAACCTACACCGAGCGTGCAACCCGACTCCTCTTCTACTCGCTCGATAGCGAGGCCGAGGTCAATATCGCACAGGAGGGCAAAGCAATCCCCGAGCAGTGTTGCGGTCTCTCGAAGGAGAGCGTAACCTTTGGCTCGGACTCGTTCGAGGCGACCAACATTGTTGTCACAACCTACAACGAGCCGATAGCAATCACTGCCGACCGCCTCGACCTCTTCTGCACCGACTATCCGACAGAGATTCAGGCCGACAGCGAATATACGCTGACCCTCTGCCCGACGTCGAGCAACATTCACGAAAATCGCAACATCGAGGTCACCTTCACCGGCACACAGAGTGGCAAGACCCGCACGCTCGCCATCTCGCAAGCCAACCTCTACACCCCAACCTATGGCTTCCCTGCCAAGTGGGAGATTTCGGGTTCGCTCTATACCGACACCTCGGAGGCTGGTCTGCGCTGGATAAATCAGGGCTACTCATACGCCAACGTCGGCGAGGGTAAAGGTAGCGCCATCATCACTGCCGTGTCGGGCGATGCAAAGCGTCAGCCAAAATACTCGGTATTGGACAAGACTCTGGCCGTATCGAACCTCACGACCGACGACTACCTGCTCTTCTGCGTGCCTGTAATATCGGTCAATGCGGGTTGCGACTTCGACTTTATGCTGTCGCTCGATGCCGCTTCGCCAAAGGCTCCGAAGTATTGGATTTTCGAGTATTTCGATGGCGGTGAGTGGCATAGCGTCGAGGAGGATTTGAAGACCGTACCGGAGGACAACTCGACTCGCTACTCGTTCTATATAAAGAACTTCTCGTCGTCGAACCACACGACCTTTATGCAGAGCTTCACGCTCAAAAACGCCATCACCAACGACTTCGTCCGAATGCGTTGTCGCGTGGTGAGCAACATCAACGGCGAGGGCGGTACGCTCTACGCCAACAAGGACGCGAAGGTATATCTGCCTCGTATGACCTTTATGAGTTGCTATCTGCACTGCTACGACTCGGCCCCTGCCGTAAAGGATACCCACAAACTTATGGCTCTCGGTAACTCGTTTACCTACTACTACGGCTCGTTGTGGATGCTCAAAGAGATTGCCCGTCGCGAGGGTCACCAACTCCGCGTGCGTGCCAACTTGAAGGGCTCGCAGAGTTTCGGTCTGCAACTCGGACTCGAACTATCCCACGCTGTGGTCAATGAGGGTGGCTACGACTACGCCCTGTTGCAGGATACGTCGAACGGTGCGGCCGACTTCTATCGCGACGGCTGTTCGGTGGATTCCGACCGATACAGAAATACCCAGACCCTCACGACAAACATTCGTAACGCGTCACCCGATGCAACAATCATCTTGGAGCATACTTGGGCGCACCCAAACAAGGATAACCTCTATCGTGGCTATGGCGACTACAACAACTTCGCCGACTATCTGCTCAACGGCGCACTTGCACTCCTCGAAATGTCGCCCGAGGTTGATTGGCTCTCGCCTATCGGCGTGGCATTCCGCAAGGCCAACGACGAGGGTTACTCACTGCTGCACACCGACTATTTCCACCAAAACCGTAACGGTTCATACCTCAAATCGTGCGTAAATTATCTGATGATTTATGGCGAGCCGTTTGGCGATAATCCAGCCGATTGCGGCGTCGATGTAGCCATAGCAAAACGCTTCCGCGAGATTGCGGAGGAGGTTGTTCTCGGTAACGAATCTAAATACAAGAAGCAATGAAAAAGATAGCTATAATATTGGCCCTGCTACTTGCAGCCTGCTCAAAACCCGAGGCCGAGACCATCTACAACGAAATCTACATCAACCCCGAGTATGACGACGAGTTGGAGATTATCGGTATCTCGAAACAACTCTTCGATGGCAAAGGCGGTAATGCCGAGTTTATCGTAAAGAGCAACCTCGAATACAACCTCCGCGCCGACCAAGATTGGGTCATACTCGGAGGTAGTCGCGCCAGCACCCTGCCCCACAACAAGGCGGTTGCGTTTGCCGTCAAGCCATACGAAATCGGTTATGCCGACAAAAACCGCACGGCAACAATCACCGTCGAGGCAACCGATGGCTCGATAAGCCGCTCGTTCAGCATCGAGCAGTCGCCGGCAGAGACCTACCACATCGCACTGTTGTCGATAAATCCCGACCCTGTAACAAGTCTCGGTGGCGAGGTTGTTGTCAAGATTGACTCGACTCTGCCATACGTTTCTGCGCTCGAAGAGTGCGATTGGCTGACGCTCAATGCCGACAATGGCGCAGGCGAGATAACCCTCACGGCAAAGAAGAACCTCAACCTCTTCGACCGCTCTTGCGAACTCACCGTTACGGCCGAGGGTCTTGCTCCGCTGGTTGTCACCATCAAGCAGACCTGCTTCACCTCGGAGCACGACAATACCATCATTGTCCCTGTTCCCGACGGTGGTCTGAAAGGCGAGGCAGAGTAGCCTAAATGTCTACATTTAGAGCCTGTGCAACGAATTGTTGCACAGGCTTTGTTTTTTTGAGTCGATTTTAGAGCGCAAAAAGCAATATTTTAACAATTTATTCGTAATTTTGTCGCAATTATGGAACAGTTCGTAGTATCGGCCCGCAAATACCGCCCGACAACCTTCGCTTCGGTTGTTGGTCAGAAGCATATTACCTCGACGCTGAAAAATGCAATCGAGCGTAACCAATTGGCTCACGCCTACCTCTTTTGCGGTCCGCGAGGCGTTGGTAAAACCACCTGCGCCCGCATCTTCGCCAAGGCTATCAACTGTCTTAACCCAACGGGTGCCGAGGCCTGCAACGAGTGCGATTCGTGTCGCTCGTTCAACGAGGGTCGCTCGCTCAATATCCACGAGCTCGATGCCGCATCGAACAACTCGGTAGACGATATTCGTAATATCATCGACCAGGTGCGCGTCGTTCCGCAACTCGGCCACTACTCGGTCTTCATCATCGACGAGGTCCATATGCTCTCGCAAGCGGCATTCAACGCCTTCCTCAAAACGCTGGAAGAGCCACCGCAGCACGCAATCTTTATCCTCGCCACAACCGAGAAGCACAAGATTATCCCGACCATCTTGTCGCGTTGCCAAATCTACGATTTCAACCGTATCCGTGTCGAGGACGCTGTCGAGTATCTGCGCTACATCGCCTCCAACGAGGGCGTTACGGCCGACGAGGAGTCGCTCAAGCTGTTCTCTCAAAAGGCCGATGGCGGTATGCGTGACGCTCTGTCGATGTTCGACAAGGCCGTCTCGTTCTGTGGCACAACGCTCGAATATCGCAACGTAGCCCAGACGCTCAACCTGCTCGACTACGACACCTATTTCCGCTTTACCGATATGCTCTTGCAGGGCGACTATGTCAATGCTCTGTTGGAGTTCGACCGCGTTTTGGCCAAGGGTTTCTCTGGCCGCACCTTCCTCGGAGGCCTTAATCAGCATATGCGCGACCTGCTCGTAGCCAAAGGCCCTGCAATCTCGTTAATCGAATATACGGGGTCGCTTATGGAGCGTTACCGAACGCAAGCCGAGCGGTGCGATGTCGGAGTGCTATTCGGAGCAATATCGCTGCTCACCGAGGCCGACAGCAATTTGCGAACAGCCTCAAATCAACGACTGCTGGTGGAACTTACGCTGATGAAGATTGCCGCCATCGGTCAAAAAAAAAATAGCGGACTGAACCTCCCCGAGGAGGTAGCATATCCGCTTCCCAGCCTCGACCAACAACCACAACAAGTTGTAAATAAGAGCGTTGCAGCGCCTCAACAGGTGGCCGCACCCGTCGCTACGCCCCCTACGCCCGCACCAACGGTCGCAGCGCAACCCGTAGCACAACCCGTAGTCGAAAAGGAGGTAGCCGAGGCCATTCCGACCCCTGCTCCAACTCCTGCTCCAACTCCTGCACCGACCGTAGCCCCGACTCCGCAACCTGCACCGACCCCTGCACCGCAAAGTGCAACAACCGCCTCGGTAGGTGGTAGAACACGTCGTGCCGGCTCGGGCGTTATCCCAGGTGGTTCGCTCACCTCGTTGCTCAACCGCATCAACGGCACAGGCGAGGGCGAGACGGTTGGCGAGTATCGCATCGACCCCGAGAGCGAGGCCAAACTGACAGCCGCACGCGAGCAGATTATCAAGGAGATGGCCATCGAGCGTCCGCGCTTCAATGCCGCCTTCGACAATATGCGCATCGAGGGCAACAAAATCCACGTCGTAGTCCACGCGGCAACATTGGAGAACGACCTGCGCCAATCGAAGAGCGAGATTCTCGACCACATAGCCGAGATTGCCCAAATCGACGGCATACTCGAACTCGAAATCGAGTTGCAAGAGATTGAGGTGCGCCTCCGCCCCGTAAAGTTGGAGGATAGAGTTCGCCACATCGAACAGAGCACCCCGAACTTCAACCGCCTCCGCGAGTTGCTCGACTTGGAGGCCGACTAACAACGACAAAAAGAGATTTAGATAGAACAAAAACAATAGATATACTATGGCAAGAAAGAACTTTGTAGAGGAGTTGCAGTGGCGCGGTATGATTCATACGATTATGCCCGGCGCCGAGGAGCAACTCGAAAAGGAGATGACAACCGCATACCTCGGTATCGACCCGACGGCCGACTCGTTGCATATCGGCCACTTGGTAGGCGTTATGATTCTGAAACATTTGCAGATGTGTGGCCACCGCCCTATCGCCCTCGTCGGAGGTGCTACGGGTATGATTGGCGACCCAAGCGGTAAGTCGCAGGAGCGCAACTTGCTCGACGAGGCTGCTCTGCGCCACAATCAGGAGGCTATCAAGGCCCAACTCGCACGCCTTATCGACTTCGATTCCGATGCCGAGAATGCAGCGTTGATGGTCAATAACTACGACTGGATGAAGGAGTTTTCGTTCCTCGACTTTGCACGCGAAATCGGTAAGTGCATCACCGTAAACTATA
>JAGBWT010000163.1 GCA_017629615.1 Alistipes sp.
AGCAAAATGTACCTATTGTTGTTGAGAAAACGTTGCTGAAAAATAATATAGAGAAGAGCGATGTTGATTTGTTTGTTTTTCATCAGGCAAATAAATATATGCTTAATTTTTTGCGCAAAAAAATTAAAATATCTGAAGAGAGGTTTTTTGTTAATATGGCAAAAGTTGGAAATACAGTTTCTAATAGTATCCCGATTGCGTTGTGTGATGCAAAAAACAAGGGCCTGTTTAAAGGTAATATATTATTGTCAGGTTTTGGAGTTGGCTATTCGTGGGGCGGAGTAGTACTTATGGTTAAATAACATAACATTCATTATGCGAAATCGAATTTATCTCTGTCTGGCTCATATGTCGGGCGAAGAACAGAAATTTATACAGGAGGCATTCGACACCAATTGGGTGGTGCCGCTTGGCCCTAATGTCAATGGCTTTGAGGCCGATTTGGAGGCCTTTGTGGGTGAGGGTAAGAGCGTTGTGGCTCTTTCGGCAGGTACGGCGGCCGTGCATTTGGCGCTGATTGCTTGCGGTGTGCAGGCGGGCGATGAGGTTATCTGCCAGTCGTTTACCTTCTGCGCTTCGGCCAACCCGATAAAGTATCTGGGTGCTACGCCTGTATTTGTCGATTCGGAGCCCGATACTTGGAATATGTCGCCCGAGTTGCTCGCCGAGGCTATCGAGGACCGTATAGCCAAGACAGGCCGTAAGCCAAAGGCTATCGTTCCGGTCTATCTCTATGGTATGCCTGCAAAGTTGGACGAGATTTTGGCCGTCGCCGAGCGCTACGATATTCCGGTCATTGAGGATGCGGCCGAGGGCTTTGGTTCGCGTTACGATGGTCGTGTTTGCGGCACGTTTGGTCGCTATGGCGTGTTGTCGTTCAATGGTAATAAGATGATTACCACCTCGGGCGGAGGTGCGCTTGTTTGTGCCGATGCCGAGAGTAAGCGCGAGATTATGTTCTATGCGACACAGGCGCGCGAGGCCTACCCATACTACCAGCACGAGCATATCGGCTACAACTATCGTAGGTCGAATATCTGTGCCGGCATAGGTCGTGGTCAGATGACTATTGCCAACGACCATATCGCACATCACAAGCGTCTGCACGCACTCTATCGCGAGCTGTTGGCCGATGTCGAGGGTGTTACGTTGCACGAGAATCCGTCGTCGCGTTTCGATAGCAACTATTGGCTTTGTACAATTTTGCTCGACGAGTCGTTGCACGTCAAAGGTGAGGAGCAAGCCTATGGCGAAGCCGTGCAGGGTGCTGTCGGTGGTGCTGCGGGCGTAACCCACGCGGCTGCATCGTTGCATACCGATTGCGAGCCAAATCGTAATGTCGAGGCTATGCGTGTTGCACTCGACGAGGCGGGCATCGAGGCTCGTCCGTTGTGGAAGCCTATGCACCGTCAGCCGATATATGCCGATGCTCCTGCCTATGTCAATGGTGTGAGCGAGGCGTTGTTTGCGCGTGGTATGTGTCTGCCGAGTGGCCCTTGCGTTACCGAGGAGGATGTGCGCTATATCGTAGAGCAGATTAAGGCCAATATTATTTAGGAGCCTATATACGTAATAACACGACATCAACCCTTTACCGCTGATGGAGGTCGTTGCTCGCGGCTGGAAGCCGCGTATACAAGTCTGACCCTCCCCTAAATCCCCTCCTCGGGAGGGGACTTGGTCGCTTCGCTCCGAAAAGTGGTAAAATCCGAAAAGCGGTAAAAATTACATTGTAATTTCGTATATAAAACCTATTATTTAATATTTCTGACGATTCTTGCGAGTGATGAGCGCGAGAGTGGAGTAGAGGCGAAGCGGGTTTCAAACTCGGCTTCGCCTATTTTTTGCCAATCCTCGGCCGCCATTGCGACAGGGTCGAATGTGGGCGTAAATCGAGGGTTCGAGGCGAGCGGTGCGCGACGATTATAGGGGCAGCAACTCTGACACTCGTCACAACCGAATATCCAGCCGTGACAATCGGCTTGTGTGCAGCCCTCCTCTTCGCGCTCGATGGTAAGGCGCGATATGCAGCGTCGGGTGTCGATATGGTGGTCTATGATTGCTCCATTGGGGCAAGCCTCGATGCAACGTCGGCACTCCCCACAGCCTATGCCCGAGAGAGGGGCATCGTATGAGTTGCACTCCTGGTCGATAACCAACTCTCCCAAGAGGACGAATGTGCCGAACGAGGGCGTCACGAGCAACGATTGTCGGCCAATCCACCCCAACCCGGCCTCGACTGCATAACGCTTCTCGAAGAGTGGGGCAGAGTCGGTGAAGGCTCGCCCTTTGAGTGATGGGTAGTCGGCTCGCAGGCGGTCAAACATATCGCCAAGCATCGACTTTATGGTTGTGTGGTAATCGGTTGTGCAGGCGTATGATGCAATCTTTGCTCGATGACCTTGCGGGTAACCTTCGCTGATGTGATTTTTGTATGTAATGCCACAGACGATAACGCTCTTCGCGCCCTCGACCAATCGGGTTACGTCGCCACGCTTCTCGACGTTGCGCGAAAGATAGCCGAGTGACGAGGCATAGCCGTCGTCAATCCACCTCCGCAGAAACTGCTCATCGTCGTCGAGTGGGCGAGGACGAGCCACTCCGCACAGGTCGAATCCAACCTGTGAGGCGATGCTTTTTATGTTGGCTAAATCGAGCAAAGGTTCTATTTTTATGTCAAAAGTAGCGTATTTCGGCAAAAAAACCTTATTTTTGCAAGTAATTGTGGTAGTGTTTTTTCGTGAGAACGGGAGTCGCTATGCGCAAGTGGTTATAACTTAAATATTTACGCAATGAAATTAAACACATTGTACGAGGTGCTCCAAAATAGTGTCAAGGAGTTTGCCAATCGTATAGCATTTTCGCAGTGGAGAGGTGCCGAAGTCTCTTACGAAGAGGTCGGAAGCAGAGTGGAGAAGATTCAAGAAATGCTCGTTGATGCAGATATTCAGCCGGGTGATAGAATCGCAATTCTCAGTAGTAGTGTACCAAATTGGGGTGTAGCCTATTTTGCCATCACCTCGGCAGGTTACGTTGTTGTGCCGATTATGCCCGACTTTACGTCGGAGGATGTCGACCGTATTGTAGAACACTCCGAGTCGAAGGCTCTCTTTGTTTCGGATAAACTCTTTTCAAAGGTTTCGAAAAAGACGGCCGAGCGCCTCAATATCGTAGTCCGCACCAAAAATCTCGGTGTCATTTCGCAGAATGTCAAGGGTGGCAATGGTCAGAAGCGTATTCCGCAGAGCGACGATTTGGCCGCGATTATCTACACTTCGGGTACGACGTCGCAACCAAAGGGTGTAATGCTTACCCACTACAACCTTTGCTCGCAGCTTGCGATGATTGATAAGCTCTATATGGTCTATAAGGAGGACGTTTTCCTCTCGGTGTTGCCTTTGGCTCATACATACGAATGTACCATCGGCCTGATTTTGGCCTTCTATCACGGAGCGCACGTTGTCTATCTCGATAAGGCTCCAACGGTGTCGGTTCTTTTGCCTGCATTGCGCGAGGTACGACCAACGATTATGCTCACCGTGCCGCTGATTATCGAGAAGATATACCGAGGCGCTGTGCTTAAAAAGTTTACGTCGAACGCCCTTATGGCTTCGCTCTATAAGGTTGGATTTATCCGTCGTATGTTGCACCGTATGGCAGGTAAGAAACTTAAAAAGACCTTTGGTGGCCGAGTTCGTTTCTTTGGCATCGGCGGTGCGAAGCTCGATTCTACGGTTGAGCAGTTCTTGCTCGAAGCCAAGTTCATCTACGATATCGGTTATGGTTTGACCGAGACTGCTCCGCTGTTGGCAGGTGCTGTCGATGGAATGTTGCGTCTTGGTTCGACAGGTCCGCTGCTCGAAGGTGTTGAGGGCCGTATCGAGAATCCTAATGCCGAGGGTATTGGCGAGTTGGTCGTAAAGAGCCCGAGCCAGATGCTTGGTTACTATAAAAACGAGGAGGCTACGCGCGAAGTCTTTACCGAAGATGGCTGGTTCCGTACGGGCGACCTTGCTTGTTTCGATAAAGATGGTTGGCTCTATATCAAGGGTCGTTTGAAGAATATGATTCTTGGCCCAAGTGGTGAGAATATCTATCCCGAGGATATTGAGAGCGTACTTAATCAACACGTCTTTATCTCCGAGTCGCTTGTGACCGAGCAGGAGGGCCACCTTGTGGCGCTGGTCTATTTCGATAAGGAGGCTTTGGAGGCTCGCTACGCCGAACTTGTCGATTCGTGGCATCAGAAAAAGTCGGAGTGGGAGAAATTCCGCGACGAGATGATGAAAGATATCAAGGAGTACGTCAATGCACGAGTAAACCGCAACTCTCGTATTGCAGAGGTTGTCGAGGAGGAGCAGGAGTTTGTCAAGACTCCGTCGAAGAAGATTCGTCGCTTCCTCTACGACAAGCGCGTACCACAAACGTCTGCCGATACCAAGACAAAGAAGTAGTTGTCGGCGATAAAAATATAAGGGGTTGCAACTTTTTGCAACCCCTTATATTTTTGTATACCTATTATCCGAGATACGATTTCAGCAACTTGCTCTTCGACGAGTGGCGCAAGCGACGGATAGCCTTCTCCTTGATTTGACGAACGCGCTCGCGTGTAAGGTCGAACTTCTCGCCAATCTCTTCGAGGGTCATCTCCGAGCAACCAATGCCGAAGAAGTAGCGGATAATATCGCGCTCTCGCTCCGTCAGAGTCTCCAATGCGCGGTCTACCTCGGTAGCCAACGACTCGTTGATAAGTCCGCGATCGGCATTCGGCGAGTCGTGATTTACCAACACATCGAGCAACGAGTTGTCCTCGCCATCTGCAAATGGTGCATCAACCGAGATATGACGACCTGCAACACGCAGTGTGTCGGTAACTTTCTCGCGCGGCAACTCCAACTCGGCTGCCAACTCCTCTGGTGATGGAGTGCGCTCGTGCTCCTGCTCGAAACGGGCAAAGGCCTTGTTAATCTTGTTGAGCGAGCCTACCTGATTGAGTGGAAGACGAACAATACGCGACTGCTCGGCAAGAGCCTGCAAAATCGACTGACGAATCCACCATACAGCATAAGAGAAAAACTTAAAACCTCGTGTTTCATCGAACTTCTCAGCCGACATAATCAAGCCAAGGTTGCCCTCGTTGATAAGGTCGGGAAGGCTCAAACCCTGATTTTGG
>JAGBWT010000164.1 GCA_017629615.1 Alistipes sp.
GCTCGACCGCAATTTCGTTGCCCGCAACGGTCGCCCCGATGTGATAATCGTAGACCCACCTCGTGCCGGAATGGACGAGCCTGTGACCGAAGTTATCCTCAATGCCGAGCCGAAACGCATTGTCTATGTAAGTTGCAACCCTGCGACACAAGCGCGTGATTTGGCTCTCCTGTCGGCGAAATATCGCATCGTAGCAGTGCAACCCGTCGATATGTTCCCTCATACGCACCACGTCGAGAATGTCGTAAAACTCGAAAGAATTTAGCATAGCCCAACGTGGTTGTTCGACTTGCAAATCTCACTCCCTGCAACAAATTTGTAGGGAGTTTTTTTTGTGCCGAGGGATAGGCTCGGAGCAATAAATCGGGCCCTCGGGCGTTATATTTGCAGCAAACATCTAAAACATAAGATATGAAACGTTTGATTTTGGTAGCCGTTGTCGTGCTATTCGCGTCATCGGCCATTGCGCAACAGAGCGCAGAAAACTACATCCAGGTAAATGGCGTTGCCGAGAAGGAGGTAACTCCCGACGAGATATACCTATCGATTACGCTCGACGAGAGCGACTCCAAGGGTCGTGTCGATATAGCGACACAGCGCAACAATATGATAGCATCGCTGAAATTGCTGGGGATAGACGTTGAAAAATCGCTTACCATAGCCGATATGTCGAGCAATTACATTAAGCGCAAAACCTCGTTCGTTGCGGCAAAATATCAGTTGTGCCTATCGTCGTCGGAGCAGGTTTTGGCGGTCTACGATGCGCTCGAAAAACTAAATATCTCGAATATCGACATCGTGCGCGTATCGCATAGCAAAATCGAGCAGTTCAAGAGCGACGTGCGTAAAGAGGCGATGCAGAATGCGCGACAAGTAGCCTCCGAGCTGGCCGAAGCAGTAGGGCAGAGCGTTGGCTCGTGTATCTACATCTACGACTCCAATCGTGACGTTGTCCCTGCTCTCTACAATAGCGGCGTTGTGATGCGAGCCAAGGCCAATCTCGACGCGGTAGCTGTCGCTCCGCCAACACCGATAGAGTTCAAGAAGATAAAACTTTCCTACTCGGTGTCGGCCAAATTTGAGTTGAATCGATAGCCGCAAGCCGACAAATTTCGACAAATAGGGTGCGCTCCAAAAACTACTTGGGCGCACCCTTTTGATGTTTGCCCTCTTTTTTGTATATTTGCTCCTTGAACTAAAATGCCGAATTATGAATATCGTAAAATTTGCATTCAATCCGCTACAAGAGAACACCTATATACTTTGGGACCAAACCAAGGAGTGCGCGATTATCGATGCCGGCAACGCATCGGCTCGCGAGGATAGAGTCTTGGCCGATTTTATTGCCGAGAATGGCCTTACGCCCGTGCTGGCAATTAACACTCACGGCCATTTCGACCACCTGCTTGGTGTCGCCTTTTTGCAAAATACCTATGGCGTTAAATTCGCTATGTCGAAGGCCGACGCATCGATAGCCGAGCAGATGATGTCGCATTGCGCAATGTTTGGCCTCGATGCAACCGAAGTACCGACCATCGACATCGACCTCGCAACCGCAACCGAAATCGGTTTTGGTGAGACGACGCTGCGTGTAATTCCAACCCCCGGTCATACCCCTGGTGGCGTATCGCTTCTGCACACCGAGAGTGGTGCGCTCTTTACGGGCGACACCATCTTCCGCGAGTGTATTGGCCGCACCGACCTGCCTGGTGGCGACTACAATGCGCTGATGAACTCGATATTGACCTGCATAATCCCGCTTGGCGACGAAATCACCATCTATTCGGGTCACGGCGACAAATCGACTATCGGCCACGAATCGCTCTACAATCCGTTTGTTGTCGAAGCAATTAACAACGAGGTGAATTATAATTAGTGTCGTTAGGGGCGTTAGGGTCGTTAGAGGAATATGATAATTATTTTCTCTCGACTCTCGCCTAATAATCGAAAGCTATGAGAATAGATATTTTAACAGTTGTACCGGAACTTTTGGTGTCGCCTCTCAATGAGTCGATACTGAAACGTGCGCAGGAGGGCGGTTTTGCCGAAATTCACATCCACAATATCCGCGACTAC
>JAGBWT010000165.1 GCA_017629615.1 Alistipes sp.
AAGATTGGCTCGCAGAGTGGTATCGACCGCGACGTACCATCGGGAGAGGTTCGTTTCGGTTCGCCGGCACTCAAAGGTATGGGCTACTACCGTTCGTTCGCAGTATTCAAGGTGTTGCCTGAATTGAGCCGCAAGGTCGAGACTCTGGCAAAGGAGTTGGAGGAGTTGAAAAACAAATAATAACAAATAAATCGACAGAGATATGAAAAAGTTACTTATCATTTTAGCGGCAGCCGTTGCTATCACCTCGTGTGAGCAGTCGCGTTGCGTAATCAAAGGCGAAATCACAGGTACGCCAGACGGAATGTTGTATTTGACAGAGGCCGGTCGTGGTGGTGCAATTCTCGACTCGACCCTTATGGAGAAGGGCCGTTTCGTATTCCGTGTCAATGACGCAGAGCCTCAACTGCTGACAATCAAGAGCGGCGAGGATTTTATCACCAACATCTACACCGAGAGTGGTAAAATCAAGGTATCGGGCGATGTTGCGCTCGACAAAATCGTTATAGAGGGAACTCCTGGCAACGAGGCTGCATCGAAGTTCAGCGCAGAGATTATCCGCCTGCGTCAGCGCATCGACCAAGCATACGACGAGGCGGAGCGCAATGCCATATTCAGCGAGTACCAGGATCTTATCGACACCTATATCGATTCCAATATGGACAACATCTTCGGTGTCAGCACCTTTATCCACCACAAAGGCTACGAACTCTCGGCAAGCGAGATGCTCAAACGTCTTAATGCTCTCTCACCCGAGATGGCGGCCCTCTCGATTGTAGATGAGGCTAAAATCAAGTGTGAGAAGAAGTTGCGCACCGAGCCACGAGTTGAGGGCAGCGAAATTATCCCTATCTATATCGACATCGTTCAGCCCGACAAGAACGGCAAAGAGATTGCCCTCTCGGAGGTTGTGAAGGCGAAGAACAATCGCTATGTTCTGCTCGATTTCTGGGCTTCGTGGTGCGGTCCTTGTATGGGCGAGATGCCACACCTCACAGCAGCATACAAGAAGTACCACCGCAAGGGCTTCGAGATTTATGGCGTATCGCTCGACCGCTCGGCAGAGAGTTGGAAAGAGGCGATGAAGAAGGTCGGTATGAAGTGGGTAAATGTGGCTCAACTCGACGGCTTCAACAACGCGGCTACCGAAGAGTATGTCGTGGAGTCGATTCCGACCAACTTCCTCATCGACTGCGCAACGGGCGAAATCATCGCAAAGAATCTCCGCGGCGAGGCAGTCGAGGAGCGTCTTGCAGAGTTGCTCAAATAGAACGTATAGGCACAAGGCGGATTTGGGGGATAGCATAGCTACCCCAATCCGCTTTTTTCGGACCACACTATGGCGATTTACAGAATTTTGGGTATCGACCCTGGTACAAACTATATGGGTTACTGCATTCTCGAAGTCGAGAATAAGACGTTGCGCCCCATAGTGCTTGGCGATATAGACCTCCACAAAATCGAAAATCCATACGCGAAACTGCGCTATATCTTCGATAGCGTCTGTCGCCTTATAGCCGAATACGAGCCAAGAGAGGTCGCATTGGAGTCGCCATTTTTTGGACAGAACGTGCAGAGTATGTTGAAGCTCGGTCGCGCACAAGGCGTTGCGATGGCTGCCGCTTTGAGTCGCAATCGCGAGGTCTTTGAATATGCGCCGACACGCATCAAGCAGGCGATTACAGGTATAGGCGGAGCCTCAAAGGAGCAGGTTGCCGGCATCGTAACCCGCACTCTCGGCATAACCGACCAGCCCCGACGACTCGATGCAACCGACGGTATGGCCGTAGCATTATGCCACTACTTCACAACAAGCAACCCGATAAACGCTGCGCTTGGAGAGGCGCGAGTGAAGGGTTTGGGTGGAGATAAACGTGCAAAAAAGCGAGGTACAAAAACTTGGGAGCAATTTCTTCACGAGAATCCGGAGCGCGAAGTCAAAGGTTAATAGCCAATTAGCAAGACAACGCAGAAGGCGGGAAAAATATTTTTTGATTTTTTTGAAGAATTTGTTTGGAAGTAAAGATTTTTTGCCATATCTTTGCACTCGCAATTAGCAAATGGCTCCGTAGCTCAACTGAATAGAGTACTTGACTACGGATCAAGCGGTTCCAGGTTTGAATCCTGGCGGAGTCACTGAAACGGAAGGTATAACACCTTCCGTTTTTTGTTTCTCGGCCTACGCCTTACGCTACACGAAGCGTCACGCGACCACCGACCACATCGGCAACAACCCTATCGCCTCGCGACACAACGCCATCGACAATCATTCCCGACAGAGGCTCTTCGATATGTTCGCACAAAACTCGCTTCAACGCACGCGCACCATAACGAGGCTCATAGCCGAGCGTAGCCAAACGTCGTCGGGCTTTGGCCGTCACACGAAGTTTGTAGCCCAACGACTCGACTCGGCGAAGTATATGCCCAAGTTCACACTCGACAATACGCTCAATATCCACATCGGATAGCGTACGAAACACAACTATATCGTCTATTCGGTTGATAAACTCCGGAGCAAAAGTCTGCTCCAAAGCCTTGCGATATTCGCTCTCCGAGGCAGAGGTTTGTGCCGACTGCTTTACGGCCGTGTCGTAACCTATTTGCGTTCGACGAGCCGAGGCTTTGCGCGAGCCGAGGTTGGAGGTCATAATTATCATCGTATTACAAAAATCGACCCTGCGCCCTGCACCATCGGTCAAACGCCCCTCATCGAAGAGTTGAAGTAGCGTATTAAAGACCTCGGGGTGAGCCTTCTCTATCTCATCAAATAGCACAACCGAATAGGGATTGCGACGAACAGCCTCCGTGAGTTGTCCGCCCTCGCCATAGCCCACATACCCAGGGGGAGAACCTATAAGACGGGCCACATTGTGTCGCTCGGAGAACTCCGACATATCGAAACGTATCAGTGCATCGCGACGCGAAGTAAGCCAGCGCGACAACTCCTTTGCGAGCAACGTCTTGCCAACGCCCGTTGGACCAACAAAAAGGAATACACCCGCAGGTCGCGACTCGGCTTTAAGACCAACACGCGAACGACGTACCGCCCGCGAAAGCGTCTCCACGGCCTCCGACTGCCCTATGATTGTAGCCGATAGTGTCGCTTCGAGCCTTTGTAGTCGCGCGGCCTCATCGCTCGCTATGCTTTCGAGCGGTATGCCCGTCATAATACTGACGGTTGCCGCCACATCCTCGGCCCCTACCTCTCGACGCTCGGGCGACAACGTCATACGCGCACCACTCTCATCGAGCACATCAATCGCCTTGTCGGGAAGATGTCGCGACTGTATATACCTGTTCGACAACTCAACGCACGCTTGCAGAGCCTCGTCGGTATAGGTTATACGGTGGTGCGCAGAATAGATGCCGACAATGCGTCGCAACATCTCCAACGTCTCTTGTGGCGTTGTCGGCTCTACCATCAGACATTGAAAACGACGGTCGAGGGCGGCATCGACCTCGATATTGGCCCGATATTCGGCAAGAGTTGTCGCACCAACAGCCTGAATTTGACCTCGCGCCAAAGCGGGCTTCAAGATATTGGCCGTATCGAGACTACCCTGCGTCGAGCCTGCACCCACAATCGTATGGATTTCGTCGATAAAGAGTATCGTATCACGCTTCTGACTCAACTCGTCGAGGAGTAGTTGCATACGCTCCTCGAACTCTCCGCGAAACTTCGTGCCCGCAACAAGCGATGCAACATCGAGCGACACGATACGCTTGGAGGCTATGGTCGGTGGGACGTTGCCCGAAGCAATACGCATAGCCAACCCCTCGACAATCGCACTCTTGCCTACACCGGCCTCACCGATGAGCAACGGATTGGATTTCTTGCGGCGCGAGAGAATCTGCACAACGCGCTCAATCTCTCGCTCTCGACCTACAACCCCATCGAGCGCACCCTTACGAGCAAGCGCTGTCAGGTCCTCTCCGAACTTATCGACAAGCGACTCCTCTTTTACACCATCAGACCGTACGCCAGAGAGCAACGCCTCTGCACGCCTATCGTCTCCGTCGGAGGAGGTGCTATCTTTGCTACTCTCCGAGGTGAAGGCACTTAATTCGTCGGTAAGCACCGAGGCGTCGATTCGATATAGAGCCAATATACGCGATGTCGCTGTCGAAGTATCGCCCACGATGTCGATAACCGCGTGGGCGGTCGAGATAATTCGCTCGTCGGCAAATCGACCACCAAGCCGCTCGGCATAATCGGCAAAAAACTCTTCGACCGTAACATGCTCGGGACGAGATGTATCAATCTCGTGTTTAAGTCGAAGTGTTATCTGGTATAGTTCCCAATCCTGCAATACACGCGACAAGAGTCGATAGGCCAACGTACTATCGGAGCGCAACATCGCAAGCATCAGACAATCTTTGAAGGAGCGGTCTACCCCATCACGCACCAAATCGAAGGCCGTTTGAGCCAAAAGGCCCTCCAATGATTTCGATATTCTCATCTGCATCTTCGTTCTTTTTATAATTCGAGAAGATAACGCAAATGTTTATAATTTTATTATGTTAAATAACATTGGG
>JAGBWT010000166.1 GCA_017629615.1 Alistipes sp.
CAGAACTTCGCAAAGGCGTTCGACGTTAAGTATGCCAACCGCGAGGGTAAGTTGGAGTATGTTTGGGCAACATCGTGGGGTGTTTCGACCCGTCTGATGGGTGCGCTCATTATGGCTCACTCGGATAACAACGGTTTGGTATTGCCTCCGAAGTTGGCTCCTATTCAGGTCGTAATCGTCCCTATCTACAAGGGCGAGGAGCAGTTGGCCAAGACGCGCGAGCGTATGAACGAGATTGCCGACGCTTTGAAGGCGAAGGGTGTGCGTGTCAAGGTCGATGACCGCGACAACGTCCGTGCCGGCTTCAAGTTTGCCGAATATGAGTTGAAGGGTGTGCCTGTACGCCTTGCACTCGGTCAGCGCGACCTCGAAAACGGAACTATCGAGTTGGCTCGCCGCGATACGCTCACCAAAGAGACCGTTTCGCAGGAGGGTCTTATCGACTATATCGTAAACTTGCTCGACGAGCAGCAGAAAAATATCTTCCAGAAGGCACTCGACTATCGTAACTCGATGATTACGAAGGTCGATAGTTGGGAGGAGTTTGTCGAGGTGCTGAACAACAAGGGCGGCTTTATCTCGGCTCACTGGGACGGTACGCCGGAGACCGAGCAGGCTATCAAAGATGCGACAAAGGCGACTATCCGCTGTATCCCTATCGACGCAGAGCCGGAGGAGGGCAAGTGCATCTTTACGGGCAAGCCATCGCACTGCCGTGTATTGTTTGCAAAGAGTTATTAGTTGTATGAAGCGACTTTTGATACTTGTCTTTGCGCTTTGCCTCGGCCTCACGGTCGGGGCAAAGCCCTCTATAAAGAGCCATTGGCGAGGTGCGCGTGTAGCCTACCTCGGTGACTCCATTACCGAGACACGACAGGTCGAGCAGGGGCTGAACAAGACCTATTGGCTCTACCTCGAAGAGTTGCTCGGCACCAAGTCGTTTGTCTATGGCATCAGCGGCCACCAATGGAAGCATATCCCTGCACAAACCGACCGACTCGTAGCCGAATGCGGGCAGGAGGTTGATGCGATAATAATTTTTGTCGGCACCAACGACTACAACACCAACGTTCCGCTTGGCGAGTGGTACTCGGAGGAGGTTGTCGAGTGCGAGGTCTCGGGGCCAAAGGGGGCAAAGATGGGTACGATGGTCGAGCGTAAAAAGCGCACGCGACTGATGGACGGTGCGACAGAGAGAGGTCGCATCAATATCGCAATGTCGAAGTTGAAGGAGGCCTACCCCACCAAGCAGATTATCCTGCTCACGCCACTGCATCGAGGCAACGCCTACCTCTCCGACCGCAACATTCAGCAAGACGAGTGTCACGCCAACGGTGTAGGCGAGTATATCGACGCCTATGTCGAGGTGGTGAAGGAGGCTGGCAATGTTTGGGCCGTGCCGGTTATCGACCTCAACTCGACGAGTGGTCTCTATCCGCTTGCCGAGGCCAATGCACCCTATTGGCGCAGGGCTTCGCTCGAAGCCGACAAGAGGTCGGGCAGACCCCGTATGGACCGACTCCACCCCAACGATGCAGGCCACCTGCGCATAGCGCGAGTCTTGGCATATCAACTGCTCGCCCACCCTGCAAAACTCGACTAAACGGGCGCAGATACGGGCTTGCCGAGGCGATGCTTCACCGCTCGCTTTGGCCGTTTCACCCCCGAGGCTCGCCGAACGATTTTTGCGACAAAATATTGCGCAGAGGTGCGTTTCGGCACTCTTTTTGCAATAGTTCGGGGCGAAGAGCGCAAGAGGGCCGAAAGACCAAAAATTTGGCGGTTTGAAAAATATTGCCTATCTTGCGACAAGAAAACCAACCAAAGTTGGCACAAAACGAGTTTATTAACCTTAAAAAACAATTGCCTATCGATTTAGATTCTACTCTTTACACTCATTAAAGAAAGGAGAAGAATATGAATGCACAGATGTTTAGCGACCAAGTTTTGTTGGAGCGCTATCTGCAAGGTGATTGTAGTGCCATTTCATCACTCATAGAGCGTCACAGCCGTCGCGTCCGCGACTATATCCGTATGATGGTCAAAGATGCGGACTTGGCTGACGACATCTTCCAAGAGACCTTTATCAAGGTTGTACGGGTTATCGACGAGGGCCGTTACAACGATAACGGCAAGTTCCTGTCGTGGGTGTTGCGTATTGCCCACAACAAGGTTATCGACCACTTCCGCGCACAACGTCAGGCGACGATGGTCAGCGAGTCGAGCGCAGGCTACAACGTACTCGGCACGATGCGCTTTGCCGAGCAGACGGTCGAGGACCGCATCGTTGGCGAGCAGATTGACAGCGAGTTGCGCAACCTTGTCGGATTGCTGCCCGACGAGCAGCGCGAGGTTGTCGAGTTGCGCTACTTTGCAGGCCTCTCGTTCAAGGAGATAGCCGAGCAGACCGACGTGAGCATCAACACGGCTCTCGGTCGTATGCGCTATGCCCTTATCAACCTGCGCAAGATGATTAGGGAGAAAAATTTGGCTTTGTGCTAAATCGGCACAATAAAGCGCGGGCGCGGTGCGTTATATCTGCAAAACAGATAAAACGCGCTGCCTATGAATAGACTCGACACTACGATTTCTAACGACGAACAACTGCTGCTCGACCACGTTATTTGCGGCGATGCCGAACTATTGTATCTCGATGCGCTACTTGCCGATGTGTTTCGACCTCGCGGCGTAGCATAGACAAAGGGCTGTCCAACTCGAAAGTTGTGACAGCCCTTTTTGTTAGAGGTTGTACACCGCTTGGGTAGAAGTCGTATAACAAGAGGGATTTCAAGGCTTGGTTGAGAAGGCGAAGCAGGAGCATACTTGGCGTATGTGACTGTTTCGCCTTGACAGCCGTAACGCAGAAATCACCTTGTTAGACGGCTTCTACAAGTCGGCATCAAGCCACGCCTGCTCCAAATCAATCAGCGAATCACCGCGATAGATACGCTTAACCTCAAACTCGTCGCCACCATCGACCTCGATAAGGCGGATAAGCACATAGTAGCCTGTGCCAACCTCGTAGGTAACGTAGTAGGCCGAAATGGTGTCGGTTGTTTGTGACAG
>JAGBWT010000167.1 GCA_017629615.1 Alistipes sp.
ATAGTCGCGCAAACCGCATACCGCAGCTGCAAAGTTATGCTCCGTACGGTCGTGGCTATACAACGCCTCGGGCAAGATGCACGGCTTATTCTCGGCCTCTGTATCGTAGATAGCAAAATCCTCCTCGAACGAGCGCATCATCAGGACCATATTACCCTGCGCGTCCATAACTCCCGACGTACCATCATAGACGATTTCGCCCGAGCCGCCAACCTGATTGACCAGAACCACGCATTTCGACTGAATATAGGCAACATCGTGAACCGACTGATAACGACGCGAAAGCACTCCCTTACCATATCGGCGCGAGTTGATATTGATAACCATATCGGCCTCGGGGTCGATAGTACCCAAAGCGCGGAAGTCGTCACCTACGACCAGCGCAACCTTACGACCTGCGAGATAGATTGTCTCCACACCGCCACCATCGTTCAAGAATCCCATTTCGCGACGGGCTGTGATACGACGCTTGGTGACATAGCGCATCATTCGACCGTGAGCCATTACGACTGCGGCGCTCAACGTACCATCGATTGTAAGAATCGGCGAGCCGACAATCGCTGTAATTGTATCGCAGTGCGAGGCGATGCGCTCCAACGCATCTTCGCACAACTCCAAGAAGGTCGTCTTACGCAACAAATCAAACGCCGGAGTACCACTCACCGCCTGTTCGGCAAAGACCACTACATCGGCCGACGAGGCCTTTGCTCGCTCGATAGCCTCTATAATCTTCGCGGTATTGGCATCGATATCACCAATGGTGTAATTGAGTTGGGCAATAGCTATTTTCATCTATTTTTAGAGATTTTGTTTCAATTCAACGCGCAAAGGTAATTATAATTTTAATAAATTATAAACTTTTGCTCCCCTTTTTAGCGGCCAAGCCTGCAAAGCCGCATAGTTTTACTTTTTGAGGCTCAAAATTCGATAACTCCACGGCGCCACATCGCCCCAGCAATGCGGGTAGAGCGTTGCCATCTCGCCACGCATCTCATCGTAGTATTCGCCGGCATAAATTCCCGTCTGAAAATCGCTGAAAACCTTGTATGGCGAGAGGTTGGCAATAACCACCACACGCGAGTCGGAAGACTCACGCACAAAGGTCAGCAGACAGTCGGGTGCATTGTTGTCGATTTCGATAAAAGTAGAGCCCTCGACGCCCGAGTGCAAAGCACTGTTATTGTGGCGAATAGCGCACATACGACGATAGAACTCGGTATAGCGGTTTTCGGCCATTTCGGGCATCGAATCCTTATCGAAAAACGAGAACGAATGGTCGTAGCCAAACTCCTGTCCCGTATATATCAGCGGGAGGCCTCCGGGCAGCACAAAAGTCATCGCTGCCATAGCCTCGTGAGCCTCACCAAAACGGGCAAATTCGCTACCACTCCACGAGTTCTCGTCGTGGTTCGACGTAAAGAGCATTCGCATCGCCCACGAAGGAAATCGGCGGGCATCGGCATATATCAAATCGCGGAGCGACCAGACCCTCGTTTTCGACTGCGCAACATCACACATCGCGTGGTAGATTCGCCACCCGTAGCAGGCATCGAAAGCGTTGCTGAAAATATTATCCTCCTCGGCCTCGGCCAAGAGGAACACATCGCTCTTAACTTGTTGAAGCGCAAAGCGCACCACCTGCCAAAACTCGATTGGAACAAGCATCGCCATATCACATCGAAAGCCATCGACATCGTGCTCACGAAGCCAATACGACATCGCATCAATCTGCCCCTGCCAAACCTCGCGATTGGCATAGTTGAGTTGGGCCGTATCGCTCCAATCCCACGGCACCTTCGCTTCGCCCGACTCGTCGCGCTCGTACCACTCCGACGGACGCGAGGTAAGCCACACGGCATCGCGAGAGGTATGGTTGGCAACCCAATCGAGCAACACCTTCAATTCGAGGCGATGCGCTTCGGCAACAAAGGCATCGAAGTCAGCCTCGCTACCAAATTCGGGATTTACGGCGCAATAATCACGCACCGAGTAGTAGGAGCCGAGCGACCCCTTGCGACCCTCCTCACCGACAGGATATATCGGCATAAGCCATACAGCATCGACACCCAAAGCCTTCAATC
>JAGBWT010000168.1 GCA_017629615.1 Alistipes sp.
GCTGCGCTGCAATAGACCCGACTTTATCGCGTTGCCAATCTTTTGGCACATACGCAAAATGGGCGGAGTATAGGAGAGAATGGTCCAAAGACGCTGCTTGATGCGGTTATAGATGCGCGAGGTGGACATCTGCAACAGATAGTCGTTGAGCGCACCCGTCGAGCGGTCGATGGCCATATTGTTGTCGTTGAGGATAACCAAAATGTCGGAGGTGCGGTCGGCACCGGCGTTGTTCATACCCTCGAATGCCAAACCTCCGGTCATCGAGCCATCGCCAATGATGGCAACAACCTTGCGCTCTACGCCTTGCAACTCCGAGGCCTTGACCATACCGAGAGCTGCCGAGATAGATACCGAGGCGTGACCTGCACCAAAGGCGTCGTATTCGCTCTCGGCCATACGCGGGAAGCCGCTGATGCCCTCCAAGCAGCGATTGCCCTGGAAAGCGTCGCGACGCGAGGTGATTATCTTGTGGGCATAGGCCTGATGACCCACGTCCCAAATAAGTTTGTCGTTAGGCGTATCGAATACATAGTGCAATGCAACGGCTATCTCGACCGCGCCAAGCGACGATGCGAGGTGGCCCGGATTTTTGGCGCACTGCTCGATGATATATTGGCGCACTTCGCTGCAATAGCGAGGCAGTTCGTCGATTGATAATTGACGAAGGTCGGCAGCCGAATCTATACGGTAGAGATATTTGTATTCGAGGTGTGTCATAGTTTGGTGCAAAGGTAGTAAATATTTGCCTGATTAGAAAGGGTAGCCAACTCCAAAGTTGAGTGCCATATTATTCCACTTGAAGTTATGAATCCAACGCTCGCCCGCAGGTCGGTTAGGGTTGTGCAGCTGGATACCCCAATCGAGGCGCAGAATAGCGAACGAGATGTCGATTCGCAGACCAAGACCCGTATTAAATCCCAACTGCTTGTAGAAGGAGTTGAGGTGGAAAATCGAACTCTCGGGGTACTCAACGCCCTTGCGACCCATATACCATACGTTGCCGACATCGACAAAAGTTGCTCCGTGGAATATGCCCCATATCGGGAAGCGGAACTCCAAGTTGGCCTCCAACTTCATATCTCCCAACTGCGTCGGGTAGATGATGTTTTCGGGCAGAGGCGACGAGCCCGGGCCGAGCGTACGCGGAGCCCAACCTCGCATACTGTTGCTGCCTCCGGCGTAGAACATACGGTCGAAAGGTATAGCGTCGGAGTTGCCGTAGGCAATGCCTATACCTGCAAAGAGTCGGCCTGCAATCGAGGTTACCTCGCCAAGCATAATCTTGTGGCTGGCATTGATGTCGGCACGGAAATATTGCGAATAGCGTATGCCGAGTATGTGGTAGTAGTTCTCGCCGGCAACGGGCTTCGAGAAGAGGTGGGCAAGACCGTCCATAAGGTTACCCGACAACTCGAAGTTGGCTCGCACGGTAGTTTGGTTGCGCGAGGTCTGCTGGCGGGCATTGTTGTAGAGGTACGAACCCGAAAGGGCGACGATGAGTTGCGACTCGTAGCTGCGTTTGAGGTATTCGTTTTGCAACGAGTTGAAGTAGGCTTGGTCGATAAACGGCACATTGACCCAGTTGATGCTGATTGGTCGTACGACAAACGACGAGTGTTTCAGGTTGCGCCACGAGTACGACCAGACGACACTCGACAGGTCGCGACGGTAGTATGGTCGGTTTTGGTGGTTGTACGAAATCTCGAAGCGGGTACGCGGTGCGTTGATATGGCTCAAACCCGAGGTGCGGAAGAGCAGGAAGCGTGGGAATGAGAGGCCTGCCGACAGACCAAACTCCATAGCATTGCGACGCGACGCATAGGGGGCCTTCATATACTCCCAGCCGACCGTGCCGACC
>JAGBWT010000023.1 GCA_017629615.1 Alistipes sp.
CGTATCAACGACTCGGGCGAGGGCGTTGTCGAGTTTGCAATCCCCGTAAAGTGCGATGCTCTGAACCCGAAGAGCGCAACCATCAACTACATTTTGCGCCTCAACGACACGACGGTTCTCGCACGAGGCAAGCGCGAGATTTCGCTCGATATGCGCCGCGAGGATACCGTGCGAGTTGTTGCCCGCGTACCAAAGGAGGCTCTATGGAGTGCCTCTTCGCCTCAAATTGCAACTCTCGACCTCGACAACCGCATCAATGGTCGCGCCTCGGAGTTTATCCGTCGCAATATAGGCATTCGCGCTGCCGACCTGCAACACGGCCGACTCTACGTCAATCGTCGTGCAGTCGATTTGCGACTCACCGACTACGACCCGTCGCGTAGCCTCGACGAGCAACTTGGCACCCACGCCAACGGCATCATCTGCTCGGCCGACGTAGCGACCGAAGCGTTACTCGACGAGTGTGACCGTCGCGGCATCTATGTCTTTGTGCGCGCGTCGCTCGATTCGCGCAACGCAGGCAACTCTATTCGTCGCGGAGGCAACCCGACCAACAATCCGCAATGGGTCGATACCTACCTCTCGCTCAACCGCTCGGCACTCTACGCCACACGCCACCACCCTTCGGTCGTCGGCTATGCTGTTGCCAATGGCACAACCACGGGCTACAACATCTACGAGTCCTATCTATTGATGAAGTCGCTCGAACCACGTTTGCCTATCATCTACGAAGGTGCTGCGGGCGAATGGTGCAGCGACCGTCTACCTTTCAGATAAAGCCATTAGTTACCCGTTTTTCAGTCTATTAAGAGAGGAAAGAAGACAGAAAAAGGAATTTGTCTTTTTATATCTTTTTTGCAATTTTCTTGGATAATTATTTGCATTAATGATTTTTCTTTTTTAATTTTGTTTTCAGATTCACTGATTTACAAACCTTTTAAAACTTAAAGTTATGGAAAAATCGAACAAAAAATGGCTTACTGCTCTCATTTTGAGCTTTAGTATCCTCGGTTGCTGGGGTTTGCACCGCTTCTATGTAGGTAAGACCGGTACTGCTATCGCTATGTTGCTCACTTGCGGTGGTTGCGGTTTCTGGGCTTTCTACGACTTCATCATGATTATTCTTGGTAAGTTCACCGATGCAGAGGGTAAGTTGATTCAGCGTTAATCAAAGCCGAAGCACAATAAAAGGGCCATCTTTCGAGATGGTCCTTTTATTTTTTAGGTATTACGCCCAAGCAGTTCGCAAAATTTCAAAAAAAATCGCTATCTTCGCACATAACAACAATTATCACTACACTATGAAGAGACTGTTAATCTGTATGCTTTCGTTGTGTGTCGCATCGAGCGTTGTGGCACGCGACAACAATAGAGGAGGAATCGACGCGACGATGCTCGACAATATTCGTCACGGTTATAGCGCCTCGGCAGCCGAGCGAGCTGTGAAGAATGCCCTCTCGACAACCTCCATCGACCGCCTCGCAGTCAATGGCGACAACCTTGCAATGTGCGACACCCACTTCTCGCATCGTGTCAAGACGGTCGGCATCACCAACCAAAAGTCGTCGGGCCGTTGCTGGCTCTTTACGGGTCTGAATGTTCTGCGTGCCAAGATGATTGCACGCCACGATATGGCTTCGTTCGAATTTTCGCAAAACTA
This sequence comes from Alistipes sp., assembly GCA_017629615.1. The sequence continues at coordinate 1,661 of JAGBWT010000023.1, forward strand.
CTGCTCGTTCTTCGACCTGCTCGAAAAGTCGAACCTCTTTTTGCAGGCCATCATCGACACCCGCTCGCAGGCTATCGACAGCCGCGAGGTTGAGTGGTTGCTCAAACACCCGATTGGCGACGGTGGCCAATTCACGGGCGTATCGAATTTGGTAATGAAGTATGGTGCAGTGCCAAAAGAGGCAATGCCCGAGACCTTCCAGAGCGAAAACACACGCCATATGCGCACCATACTCTCGACCAAGTTGCGCGAGTATGCGCTCCAACTGCGCGAGTCGCAACCTGCCAAGGCGCAGCAACTCAAAACCGCGATGCTGACCGAGATATACGGCATATTGGTTAAGTGCTTGGGCGTACCGCCTACCGAGTTTGAGTGGACTCACCGCAACCGCAAGGGCGAGGTAGTAAGCACCGCAACCTACACCCCAAAGAGTTTCTACGAGAAGTATATCGGCGAGGCTTTGGAGGACAACTACATTATGCTGATGAACGACCCTACGCGCGAATATGGCAAGGTCTACGAAATCGAATACGACCGCCACGTCTACGATGGCGACAACTGGCTCTACGTCAATCTGCCTATCGAGCGCATCAAGGAGATAGCCATCGCCTCGATTAAGGACAATACCGCAATGTACTTCTCGTGCGACGTGGGTAAGTTCCTCAATCGCGATAAAGGTACGCTCGACGTCGATAATTTCGACTACGCTTCGCTCTTCGACACCTCGTTCCCGATGAGCAAGGAGGAGCGCATACGCACCTTCGCCAGCGGCTCGTCGCACGCGATGACACTCATCGCTGTCGATATCGACTCGGAGGGTAAGCCTCGCAAGTGGCTTGTCGAGAATAGTTGGGGCATAAAATCGGGCTACAAAGGTTGTCTGATTATGACCGACAAGTGGTTCGACGAATATATGTTCCGCCTGGTTGCCGAGCGCAAGTATGTTCCCGAAGATGTGCTGAATATGCTCTCGCAGAAGCCTATCCGACTGCCTGCGTGGGACCCTATGTTTGCTCCCGAAGAGTAGTCGGCATCGGGCAACCGTTGGCACGGCTAACGAAGAACACTCCAACAACGTATGTCGATACGCAATATCTTTCTGACGCTCGTCCTATCGCTCTTGACGACTTCGTGCTACGACAGCCACCAAGAGCCTTCGGGCAACTCCTCGCACCCTCGGCCCAATATCACCATAGCCGAATTGCGCTCGCGTGCCTCGACTCGCCCCGTTGTTGTCGAGGCCGAGGCCACAATCGAGGGCGTGGTTATCTCCGACGATGCGGAGGGCAATATCCGTCGCACGCTCTTTATCGACGATGGCACAGCCGCCGCCGAGTTGATGATGGGTCGCTACGACCTGCACGTTCACTACCCTCTCGGCCTACGTTTAGCGTTCGACCTGCAAGGGTGTGCGATTGCCATCACAGATGGAGTATTGCAGATTGGTTTGAAGGCCGAGTCCTACTCGCTGTCGGCTGTCGATTACCTCTATTCGCAGGTCGTTATCGACCAACATACGACCTCGCTCAACGAGATTGCGACTATCGAGCCATACCCTCTATCGCTCGACAACTTCGCGGAGGCACTCTGCGGGCGATTGGTCAGGGTCGGACCTCTGCAACGCGCACCTATCGACGAACGCGACAACGAACTCTCCGAGGGCTCACATCGCTACATCGACACGCAGGGCAATGCCATCTACCTCGTCATCGACCCCCTCGCATCGTTTGCCCCACACACTCTGCCCGAGCGCATCGGCTCGGCTGTCGGCATACTATCCTATGGCTCGACAGGATATGGCGATGGGGCGTGCGCTACACTACGGCCACGATATTTGAGCGACTATGAGAATTAGAGCCACTCTTCTTGCCGTGCTGGTCGTGCTGCTCACAACCGCGTGCCAGCGCTCCGACCTCGACAGCGAAATCGGGCAAACCGTAAGCATCGCCTACCTCAAATCGCTAACCAAAGGCGAAGCCTCGCCTATCACCGACGATGTAGCCATCACGGGCGTTGTCGTCGGCAATGATTGGCTGGGCGAGTTCTACAAGAGCATCTATATAGTCGATGAAAGTGGTGGCATCGAGATTGCTATCGACAGTCGCAACCTCGCCTCGCACTACCCGATATATTCGCAAGTGAAAATCTACTGCTGCGACCTTTGGCTCTGCCGAGCAGGCAGCAATATCGCCATCGGAGCAAAGCCTACGGGCAACTACCCCGTCGAGCCTATGCCTATCGAGGTCGCACAGTCGCGCCTATGGTGCGACCTTACACCCTGCGACGTCAAGCCACTGCAACGTCGCCCAAGCGAAGTCTCGCACTCCGACATCGGCAGACTCATATCCCTCTCGGCTATCAAGGTTGCGGAGCGAGGCAATGGCTGCTGGTGCGATTGTAACGCCGAAGGAGCGGTCGATACTTGGCGCAAAGTCGAGAACGACGCAGGCGAAATCTTCTATATCCGAACTGCCGGTGCAACGCTCTATGCACTCGACGCAATGCCCAATGGCCACTTCGATGCGGTCGGCATCGTCGGCTACGCCGACCAACGCTACTACCTGCGCCTTACCAACAAAGAGATTCGCGAACACGAGTAAGGAGAGAGGAAGGCTGGGGAGGCTGGGTTTTGCTGGGGAGGCTGGGTTTTGCTGGGTTTTGCTGGGTAGAATGGGTAGAATGGGGAGTTTGTTTTTTCGGGCTACCCAGACTACTCAATCTACCCATTTTACCCCTAACGACCCTAACGCCCCTAACAAAAAAAAGCCACCCCCAGGTGACCCAAAATTGATTTTAGGCGAGATTATACAACGCTCGGCAAAAAAAGAGGCCGATGGGTAGTACCTCTGTACGTCCCATTGGCCTCGTTTTTGTTAGCGGAAGTAGAATCCGCCTACAAATCAATTTTTAGAAG
>JAGBWT010000169.1 GCA_017629615.1 Alistipes sp.
ACCTGCACCCTCGCAGTCCGAAGCGGTGATGAGTGGAGTGTGCAAGTAGTAGAAGCCCTTGTCGTTGAAGTACTTGTGAATTGCGAATGCCATAGCGTGGCGGATACGCAAGATTGCACCAAAGGTGTTTGTACGAGGACGCAAATATGCGATGTCACGAAGGAACTCGAGCGAGTGGCCCTTCTTCTGCAACGGATAGGTTGCAGGGTCGGCAGTACCGTAAACCTCGATTGCCTCGGCCTGCACCTCGACACCCTGACCTGCGCCAAGCGACTCAACGAGAGTACCCTCAACAGCCACACAAGCACCGGTGGTGATAGGCTTGAGCTCCTCCTCCGAGATCTTCGAGAGGTCGGCTACAATCTGGATATTCGCAACACACGAACCATCGTTCAATGCCAAGAAGGCCACATTCTTGTTTCCGCGCTTTGTACGCACCCAACCCTTCACGGTAACCTTTGTACCGTAGTCGGTCGATTTCAACAATTGAGCAATTCTCATATCTGTATAGTTTTTTTTGTATTTTCGTTTCTAACCCACAAAGGTAACTATTTTTTCGGGATAATGCTATTTCATAGCAAATAATTTGTTATATTTGTGATAAGTTACTCTAAAACGAAGATTATGAGGCGTATTTTAGTTATTATATTGCTACTATGTCATAGTTTTTTAATCTCTGCCCAAACACCGCGCGAAGCGTTGAAACAACTCTACAAAGCGACCAATGGCAAGCATTGGCATCGCCACGAAGGTTGGCTATCGCGCAAACCTCTCGCCGAATGGGAGGGTATAACCGGCAACGACAAGGGCGAAATTGTCAAAATAGAGCTCGCCGAAAATAATCTGCAAGGCAAATTACCCGATATCTTCGATGCTTTCCCATCACTCGAACTACTCGACCTGCGTTCGAACTCAATCAGTGGAGAACTTCCGCCATCGCTGGCCCGAATGGATCAGGTACGCCGTATCGATGTCAGAGGCAACAGGCTTGCTATCACCACCCTATATGTGCCACGCGAGAGTATCGACAAGGTCGCTCGCTCTATAATTTGTTATCCGCAGCAGGAGGCGTACCACGATTTTCGACTCTTCGTGGATTGCAATATCGACAAAACAGCTCCGCAAGGTTACCGTCCAGACGGCTACTGCCGCATCTACCAAAAGGCGACCGAGGGTGCGGGTGTCGATATCTTCATCGTTGGCGATGGTTATGACAAAGCAGAACACGCCGAAGGGGGCACAGCCGACTATTGGTTAGAGCGCGCCGCCGAGGCGATATTCGAGATTGAGCCATACAAAAAGCTGCGCTCGCTATTCAATGTATATATCATCTACGCCTACTCGCCGGAGCGAGGTGTAGGACTATTCGACAATGAGCGTATTTCGCGCTTTGGCTATTGGCAACGCCAACCGACCAAGATGTCAAATGCCGGATTTAACCGACAAGAGGTATTCGATGTCTGCAAGCAGGGATTGGAGAGTATCGGCAGAAAAGAGCCTCCCGCAACATTGTATGTCGAGATGGTCGTAAACTGCACAAGTACAGGCCTATACCGAGGAATGATGTACTCGCGACGAATCCGCACCGAGGAGAGTGGTGAGTATATGCTGCGAGTTGCCCTCAACCCGACACACCCAAAGAGTTTTAACTCCCTTATATGGCACGAATTCGGAGGCCATTGTTTTGGCGGAATGAGGGATGAATATCTCCCTCGCAAAGGGGCACCCGAGCGACTCTTCAAGGGGAACAATCTCTCGGCAAATCTCGACACCGAGTCCGACCCAAAGTTGGTTAAGTGGGCGCAATTTATCGAAGATCCTCGCTACGCAGACGAGAAGATTGGCGTATATCGTGGCGGAGGAACCCGCTACTCCAATGTCTATCGTGCTACCGAAACGAGCATTTTGCGACAAGGCGGCAACTCACAACTGCGCTTTAATGCCCCTTCACGCGCTGAGATTTATCGCAAAACTATGGAGTTGGCATACCCCGGTTGGAGATTCGACTACGAGGAGTTTGTAAAGTTCGACCTCGCACCAAATGCAAATTAAAAATCTATTTTTTGCTACGACACAAAGGTTTTTGATTATCTTTGCAACGATAAACCATACCATATAATATGACCGCACAAGAACACGACAGAATAATCGACCTTATAAAGCGCGAAGTAGTGCTTTCGATAGGTTGCACCGAGCCTATGGCGGTGTCACTTTGCGTGGCAAAGGCTTGCGAAACACTCGGTGTAAAGCCTCAGAGAATCGAGGTGGCACTTAGTGCCAATATCTACAAAAATGCGATGGGCGTAGGCATTCCGAATAGCGGAATGACAGGCTTACCTATTGCTGTGGCTTTGGGAGCTGTAGCGGGCCATTCGGAGTATGGCTTGGCGGTGTTGCGCGATGTTACGAAGGAGGATGTCGAGCGTGCTAAATCGTTCTTGGAGCGCGTTGCGCCATCTATCTCCGTCACCGACGAGAGCGACGACATACTCTTTATCAAGGTGAGCGTCGAGGCGGGTAACGACTCGGCCGAGGTTATCATCTCGGGCACTCACACCAACTTCTCGTCGATTCGTCGCAATGGTGAGGAGGTGGCCTCGAGCGAGGCGGTCAAGAGCGTCGTTATTGAGAGCGAGGACTTGGAGCTTTCGATGCGTAAAGTCTATGACTTTGCAACCGAGGTACCAATCGAAAATATCGAGTTCATAGGCGAGACTGCCGAGAAGAATGTGGCAGCTGCGAAACTCTCGTTTGGCGGCAACTATGGTCACGGATTGGGCGCAATGCTCCACAGCGGCGTGGCGAAAGAGATCTTCGGCGATACCCTCTTTACCAATATCTTGGCACATACAAGTGGTGCGTGCGACGCACGAATGAGCGGCGCAATGGTGCCTATTATGAGCAACTCGGGCAGCGGTAACCAAGGCATCTCGGCAACCGTACCTGTGGCGGTATTCGCCGAGGCAAATGGCGCAGACCGCGAGAAGACTCTTCGTGCGTTGGTCTTGAGCCACCTTACGGTCATTTACATCAAGCAGAGCTTGGGTCGCTTGTCGGCGTTGTGTGGCTGCGTGGTAGCGGCTACGGGCTCGGCGTGCGGTATCACCTACCTGATGGGCGGAGGTTTCAAC
>JAGBWT010000170.1 GCA_017629615.1 Alistipes sp.
AACAACTCACCCTTGCCTTTGCGTATGCCCTCCACACCACCAAAGCCTTCGAGGTGCGAAAGGCCTATGTTGGTCAGTATGCCATAGTTCGGCTCGGCAATCGAGCAGAGCAGTGCTATCTCGCCCTGCGCGCTTGCTCCCATCTCGACAACGCCAAATTCGGTGTCGGAGTTCATAGCAAGCAGCGTTAGCGGTACGCCGATATGGTTGTTGAGGTTGCCTTGTGTGGTCGATACCACGAAACGCTCGGCCAGAACGCGCGAAACCAACTCCTTTGTGGTGGTCTTGCCGTTGCTGCCCGCAATGGCGATAATCGGAATGGCCAGGCGACGTCGATGTTCGCGAGCCAATGCTTGCAGTGCTTGCAGAGTATCGTCGACCAAGATAAGTCGTTCGGCGCGGTCGGGATTGTTGTGCAGAATATCCTCGCGGTCGATAACCGCAGCCGAAGCACCCTGCTCCAATGCTGCAATTGCATAGTCGTTGCCGTCGAACGATGCTCCGTGAAGCGCAAAGAAGAGGTTGCCCTCCCCGATTTTGCGCGAGTCGGTTGTGATGCCCGACGACTCTGTAAAAACTCTATATAGTTTTTCCAAATTAAAAATTAAGAATTAAAAATTAAAAATTTTGGGGCTTGTGCTTTTAATCTCTCCGACTAAATATGTTCGTCGCCCGAGTTGTATTTGACTTCGTCGATATACTTCTTGATGTTTTGCTCCTCGCTACGCGGACATATCATCAGCACGTCGTCGGTATCGACAACGATGTAGTCGCGCAGACCGCTGATGATGGCCGTTTTGCCTTGTGGTAACGATATAATCGAGTTGCGCGTGTCGTAGGTGTAGCACTTGTCGATAGGTTTGGCGTTGGCATACTTATCTTTGCGCGAGTGCATATAGAGCGAGCCCCAGGTGCCGACGTCGCTCCACCCAAAGTCGCCGCTACGCACATAGACATTATCGGCCTTCTCCATCATGCCGTAGTCGATAGATATGGCGCGACACTCGGCAAACACGCGGTCGATAGCCTCCGCCTCGGCCTCTGTTCCGTAGGTCGATGCAATGCCGTCGAAGAGTGCGTGATGCTCGGGCAGATATTTGGCAATGGCCTCGATTATGTCGGCGACTTTCCAGACGAAGATGCCCGAATTCCACAGAAATTCGCCACACTGCAAGAAGGTCTGTGCAAGTTCGATATTTGGCTTCTCGGTAAAACACTTTACACGCGAAATCGGTGTGTCGCTACTGCGCTGTATGTAGCCGTAGCCTGTTTCGGGGCGGGTTGGGGTTATGCCGATAGTCATCAGCGCGTTGTGGCTGTCGAGGAAGTCGAGTGTATCGTCGATGGCTTTGTCGAAAGCCTCGTCGTCGCGCACAATGTGGTCGGACGGTGTGACAATCATTGTGGCATCGGGCGCAGCGTTGCGAAGCGAGTAGGCTGCATAGCAGATGCAGGGGGCGGTATTGCGACCGACAGGCTCACACAATATCTGCTCGGGACGAAGCTCGGGGATATGTTCGAGAACAAGGTCGCGGTAACGGGCGTTGGTCACTACGATAAAGTGGTCGGCAGCAATTTTTCGGGCAAAACGCTCGTAGGTCATTCTGATAAACGACTTGCCCGTGCCAAATATGTCGAGGAACTGCTTTGGAAGGTTTTTTCGGCTCTTGGGCCAAAATCTTGTGCCTGCACCTCCGGCCATTATAACGCAGTAAATTTCCCTTTTATTTACCATAATTTTAGTTATTAGGTTACTTATTCGTCGTTAGACCTTACAAAGATAAAAATATTTTATAACTTTGTCGGGCTAAAAATAGGAAAAATGAAAATAAAGTTGTTTACCATACCCAACTTTGTGACGCTTGCAAACCTGCTTTGCGGTGCTGCGTCGATTGTTGCATCGTTGGTTTATCACAATCTCGAAGTGGCCTTTTGGTTGGTTATCGCTGCTGCTGTATGCGATTTTCTCGACGGATTTACGGCGCGACTGCTCAAACAGTACTCCGAAATCGGTGTGCAACTCGACTCGCTGGCCGATATGGTGTCGTTTGGTGTAGCACCTGCGGCTGCGCTCTATATGCTCGCCTCGCAGCAACCTGCGATGTATGAGTGGAACGAGTGGGCAAGGGCTGCAATCTGCTTTGTGCCGTTCCTGATTTCGGGATTTTCGGCCCTGCGCCTTGCCAAATTCAATATCGATACGACCCAGCACGAGGAGTTCTGTGGTCTGCCAACACCTGCCAATGCAATCTTGTGCAACTCGTTTGCGCTGGTTGTGGTGATGGAGCAGTTGTCGGTCGAGATTGAGTGGATTGCAATGCTGGCTGTACTGATGTCGGCACTGCTTGTGAGTCCGATTCGTATGTTCTCGTTCAAATTCAAGTCGTTGGCTTTGAAGGCGAATATCGTTCGATACCTCTTTGCAATCTTTGCTGTTGTGGCAATATCTCTCTTGCAGATATACGCAATTCCGATTATCATCGTTACTTATATTGTGGTTTCGACCTTGTTGTGGATTTTTCGCAGGTCGAAATAGAGTCGGATAATGAGGTTAAATTTGAGGAAAATAACACTTCTGCTATCGGTTGTTCTACTGTCGATATGTGGTGCTACGCTCCGTGCGCAACTCGATGCAAGTGCATTGATGCGCGCCCAACGTAACAACAACGCCCACAACTCGATGCGTGGAACCAATCCGCACAATGCCGGAGGCTATGGTACAAATCCATACGAGCAGACGACCGATGCTGCGGGGCAGGAGGGTCAGGAGGGCCAACAGGGTGAGCAGGCCGACACAACCAAGAAGAAGCGTCAGCGCAAGCCGTTGGAGTCCTATTTCTTCTCCGACTCGATTCGTGCATTGCGCAATTTCCGTTGGACGGTATCGCGCGACTACAATACGGTCAATGTTATGCCTCTCGATACGACGCTTACGGCGTGGCGTATCGACTATCCTCACTTGCGCGAGGGGTTGGGTAGTAACTCGGTCGGTGGCTTGGGTCAGGCAACACAAAAGACCAACTACTTTGAGCGTACCGACTCGCGCGAATTTACCTTTGCACAACCCTACGACGACTACTCCTATGCGATGGAGAATGCTCCGTTCTATAATATGAAGCACCCCTACATTTGGCTTACATATTTGGAGTCGGGTCAGAAGCGTTACCGCGAGGAGCATTTCGAGATAAATGTGTCGCAAAACATCTCGCCATCGACCTCGGCCAGCCTCAACTATCGTGCGCGAGGTGCGCGAGGAAAATATGATTGGGCCCGAATTAAAAACCGCAACTTTGCCGGCACGTTTGCCCATACGGGTCGTCGCTATTCGGTTCACGCGGCCTATCTTAATAACGATATTGAGCAGCAGGAGAATGGTGGTGTTGTCGGTATGTGGGCTGTGACCGATACCGTCTTTGAGATGCCGTCGGGTGTGCCGATGAAGTTGGCAAGTTCGCAGGCGAAGAATGCCTATCAGAACAACAATTTCTTCATCAAGCAGTCAATCGGTATCCCACTGCAACGTATGACCGAGCAGGACTTCTCGATGGCCGACCTCTCGGCTATCTATGTTGGCCATACGTTTGAGTTCAACGCTTGGCGTAAAACCTACGAGGATAAGTACGCAACCTATACCAACGAGCGTGCGGAGCGTAACCCCGATGGCTCGTACAATGCTGCGACCGATACCTACTATAAAAATTGGTATCTCAACCCGCTCCAAACCCACGACGAGACCTATGAGCGAATCATAACAAACCGCCTCTTTGTGCAGGCCCAACCGTGGGACCGCAATGGTGTTGTGGGTACGATTGATGGTGGTGTGGGTGTCGATTTGCACACCTATTCGCAATTCTCGCTTGGCGACTATCTTACGGGTGAAACCCGCAAAGTGAATAAGACGTCGTGGTTTGCCTATGGCTCGGTTGGCGGTAAAATCCGTCGCTATGTCGATTGGGGTGCCGACTTTAAGCTCTATCCGTCGGGCTATCGTGGTGGCGACTATAATATAGGCGCCTACGCAACCTTCCGCGCCTTTATCAAGGGTAAGCCGTTTATCCTCTCCGGCTCGTTCTCCGACCGTATGACTTCGCCGGGCTATTGGCAGGAGAATTGGTATTCGAACCACTATGTCTGGTCGAACAACTTTGCAAAGGAGGGTGAGATGCGCTTCAATGTCTCGTTCCGAGTTCCCGACCACGGCATCGAACTCGGTTTTTGGCAGAGTATGTTGCGCGACAAAATCTACTATGGTCCCGACTGTCTGCCGACGCAACACGATGGCAGTATCAGCCTGACGGGTATCTATGCGCAAAAGGATTTTACGATTAAGGGTCTGCACCTCAACCACCGTGTGCTGGTGCAACTTACGTCGGATAGAAAGGTTGTTCCCGTGCCTTTGGTCTCGGCGTTCTTGTCCTACTACTACGAGTTTTGGGTTAAGCGCGACGTGCTGCGTGTGCAGATAGGTCTCGATGGCCGATTTACGACAAGCTACTACGCTATGGGTTACAATCCTGCCCTCTCGGTATTCTATAATCAGAACGAGGTAGAGGTGGGTAACTATCCTTATGTCGATGTGTTCCTGACGGCCAAGTGGAAGCGAATGAGAATCTTTATCAAATACCAACATATCAACTGTGGCCTGTTTGGCAACAATCAATATTTTGCTGTTGCCGGTTATCCGCTCAATCCGGGAATGTTTAAGTTCGGTCTTTCGTGGGCCTTCTACGATTAGTGGCGAGCGGGGCGTTGTGTAGTTGCCTGATAATGTGTAAAATCCTGAAAAATATACTATTGCCGATACTCTATGTCGTTGTGGCTTCGATTGTTGCAGTCGGGGCGATAGTGGCAGAGCAGTGTTGCTGTACTGCTATGGAGCAGGAGGTTGAGCAGTCTGCAAGTGAGCTGCTATCGGAGGGGGAGTTTGCTATATCGACCTACGATAACGTCTTTCGCCGTATTTGTGGCCAATATGGTGTCGATTGGCGTTTGATGTCGGCCATAGCCTATGGGGAATCGAACTTTCGCCACGATGCCGTTTCGCCCCGTGGTGCGGTGGGGCTGATGCAGGTTATGCCGCGTATTGCAAGCAGCTATGGCGTGGAGCGTGAGCAGTTGTTCGACCCTGCAACCAATATCGATGTTGCGGTTCGTCTGTTCAAGGATATGGAGCGTATGATTGGAATGGGTCGCAATGTGGCAGTGCGCGACCGTATGGCCTTTACGTTGGCTGCCTATAACTGCGGTGCATCGCGAGTTGTCGATGCGCGACAGTTGTGCGACTACTATGGCGACGACGCTTCGCTATGGGAGAGCGTGACCGAGTATCTCGAACTGCTTGGCGACGAGGAGTTCTATACCCACGAGTTGGTCGATAGTGGGGCATTCTCGGAGGCTGCGGTTACAATCTACTATGTCAATCGCGTTTTGGCTCGTTACGACCGATATAGAGCTATTGCCGAGTAGCAAAAAGTGCCGATTGCGGGTCGGATTATGAGACCGAAAGATACTCTTTTTTGCAAAAAGCGTTTTTTCTGAATAAGTTTTGCTAACTTTGTCCGTTATTATACAGAATAATAGAGTCCGATATATGAACAGACAGAGATTTAATCGATTAAACAACATAACAGGCTGGGTGGTCTTTGCCATAGCCGCAACGGTCTATCTGCTGACGATGGAGCGTTCGTCGAGCCTTTGGGACTGCTCGGAGTTTGTTGCAACCTCCTATAAACTCGAAGTGGGTCACCCACCGGGAGCGCCGCTATTTATGCTCTTGGCGCGTATTGCAACGCTCTTTGCTCCGTCGCCATACTATGTGCCACATATGGTTAATGCGATGAATGCGTTGGCAAGTGCCTTCTGTATTCTGTTTCTGTTTTGGACCATTACCCATATTGCCCGCCGTCTCTATACGCGAGGCGATAAGTTGCTGACCTCGTCGCAGGCCCTTGCTGTGTTGGGTGCGGGCGCTGTTGGCGCTTTGGCCTATACCTTTACCGATACCTTCTGGTTCTCGGCTGTCGAGGGTGAGGTCTATGCCCTCTCGTCGATGTTTACGGCGTTGGTCGTATGGCTGATGTTGCGTTGGGAGGAGCAGGCCGACGAGCCTCACGCAATGCGCTGGATTGTGCTGATTGCCTATCTGATGGGTCTGTCGATAGGTGTCCATATCCTCAACTTGCTGACTATTCCGGCTCTGGTATTTATCTACTACTTCCGCCGATACAGCAAAGTGTCGTTGAAGGGTGTCGCGGTCGTGACGCTGCTTGCGGGTGCGATTCTGCTCGTTATCAACGGCATTATCATTCCATATACGGTCTATCTCGGAATGTTGGTCGATGTATTCTTTGTCAATACACTCTCGCTGCCTGTCAATTCGGGCATCGTGACATTCGTGTTGCTGATGTTCGGTCTGTTGGGTGGAGTTGTCTACTTTACCCACAAACGAGGCTATCGTATCGCCAACCTTATCGCTGTGTGCGTGACGATGGTGATGCTTGGCTTCTCGTCCTACGCCTCGGTGACTATTCGTGCTGCGGTCAATCCGCCGATGAATAGCAACAATCCCGATAATCCGGCTGCGCTGTTGTCGGTTCTCAATCGCGACCAATATGGCAACCGCCCGTTGCTCTATGGTCCGAGCTACGCCTCGCCAATCGAGGGTTATACCGAAAAGTCGTTCTATAACTACAATCCGACGACGGGCCAATACAACCGTCTCTCTACGGTCGATGACTATACCTACCCATCGCAGTTTATGTACCTCTTCCCTCGTATGTGGAACTACTTGAAGAGTGAGCGCGACTATAAGCCGTGGGCGGCATACCGTACAAAGATGGACTTCGTTCGCGACGAGGAGGGTAATATCCTGCGCGATGAGTCGGGTAAGCCGTTGCGTCACGAGGTGGCCGATTTTGGCCGTAGGGTGACATATCACGACGGTACGGAGTCGAGAGTGATTGTTGAGCCGACGGCAATGGAGAATTTGCACTATTTCTTCTCCTATCAGCTCAACTATATGTATTGGCGTTACTTCTTGTGGAACTTTGTCGGCCGACAAGACGATATTCAGGCTACCGATGTGACGATAACTAACGGAAATTGGCTCTCGGGTATCGACTTTGTGGACGAGATGTACCTCGGTCCGCAGGAGAATCTTCCTCGCGAGATGGAGAGCAATCGCGCCCGCAACAAATACTACTTCCTGCCATTTATTTTGGGTCTGTTGGGCCTAATCTATCAGCTCAATCGCGACCAGCGCAACTTTACGGTTGTGATGTGGTTGTTTGTGATGATGGGTGTTGCGTTGGTTGTCTACTTCAACTCCTCGCCAGGCGAGGTGCGTGAGCGCGACTATGTCTATGCAGGTTCGTTCTACGCCTTCTCGATATGGATAGGCCTTGGCGTGTTGGCTCTCTATGGTGCGTTGAAGCAAGTGCTGGGTCGAGAGTCGATAGCACCGGCTTTGGCGGCAACGTTGCTCGGAGCAGCCGTTCCGGGTATCCTCTGTGCCGAGAATTGGG
>JAGBWT010000171.1 GCA_017629615.1 Alistipes sp.
ACCGATTTTCGGGTTGGTAGTGGTAAGGTCTTTGCTGCCGCTAACAAAATTTCCGCCAATGGGTAGTACAAAGAGTATAACCCATCGTCGATAAATTTTGCCGAGCCTTGCAAAGTCACTTCTAAAACCGATTTTCGGAAACCGATTTTGAGAGGGGTGGGGCAAGGCTTTGAATAGCAATTTTGCCGAGCCTTAACGCAACCTTGTAAAGCCTGTTTCAAAATAATTTTTATCGATTAGATGCGCTCGTCTGTAAAACCTCTGTTTCTGCTCGTCTCGTTGGTCGTCCTGCTTATGGTGGTGGCGACCTTCGTTGTGGGGCTTATTTTGGGTAACTCCTATGGTCGTCGCATTACCGATGAGCGCATAATGTATCTGCTTGGCGGAGCTGCGAAGGGTGGCAAAGTGGGCGAGGTGGTCAAGATGATTGAGACGCAGTATGTCGATGCCATTTCGGCCGATTCGCTTGCCGAGTTGTTTATCCCTGCGATGCTCCACAAGCTCGACCCGCACTCGGTCTATATTCCTGCCCGCGAATTTAAGGAGGCCGAGGAGGCGTTGCAGGGCGAGTTCGACGGTATCGGTATCACGTTCAATATGGCGACCGATACGGTTATGGTGCTCAACGTCATCGCCGGAGGCCCGAGCCAAAAGGCGGGTGTGTTGGCCGGCGATAGGGTTATGCGCGTCAATGATACGCTCATCTCGGGTGTGAAGATGTCGCAGAGCGAGGTGATGAAGCGACTTCGTGGCCCACGAGGTACGAAGGTGCGCCTTGCGTTGGGGCGTATGGGCATCGAGCAGCCTGTCGAGGTAGTCATCACGCGCGATGCGATACCGCTGCATAGCGTCGAGGCCTCGTTGATGCTTACGCGCGACGTGGGCTTCATCAAACTCTCGCAATTCTCGCGCACATCGTTCTCGGAGGTTACCGCCGCGATAGATACGCTTCGTCGGCAGGGTATGCGCAGCCTTATCTTCGACCTGCGAGGCAATGCGGGAGGCTTCCTCGACCAGGCGATACTTATAGCTAACGAATTTCTGCCCAAGGGGTCGCTTATAGTCTATACCGAGGACCGCGACCACAACCGTACGCGCCAATACAGCAATGGTCGAGGCCGTTTGACCGACCTCGAAGTTGTGGTGCTTATCGACGAGTATAGCGCATCGTCGAGCGAGATTTTGGCAGGAGCGTTGCAGGACAACGACCGTGGTACAATCGTCGGTCGTCGCTCGTTTGGCAAGGGGTTGGTGCAGTCGCAGATACCGTTTAACGATGGGTCGGCCCTGCGCCTTACCGTAGCACGCTACTTTACGCCGACTGGTCGCTCAATTCAAAAACCATATACGGCCGGAGGCGACGACTACGAGATGGATATAGTCAATCGCTACAACCACAACGAGTTCTTCTCGGCCGACAGTATCCGCTTTGCCGACTCGTTGCGCTTCACAACGCCAAAGGGCAAGGTGGTCTATGGTGGTGGCGGCATTATGCCCGACCACTTCATTCCGCTCGATACGCTCGACGTGACGCGCTACTTTGCCGAGGTCTCGGGCCGCAATATCCTCTATCGCTATACGATTGACTATACCGACCGCCATCGCGAGCGTCTTAATGCCGTGCGTACGATGGCCGACTTGGAGCGTATGTTTGCCTCCGACAGTGGCCTCTTTGAGCGCTTTATCGACTATGCCGAGTCGCGAGGCGTCAAGCGTGCGCCACGTCAGATAGCCCGTTCGCGCCACCTTATCGAGAGCCAACTGCGAGCCTATATTGCCCGCAACTCGAAGCTCGATAATGCGGCATTCTACTACTTTATC
This sequence comes from Alistipes sp., assembly GCA_017629615.1. The sequence goes on from JAGBWT010000171.1 coordinate 1,822, forward strand.
CGTCCGATTGATAAGACTTTGCAGTCGGCTGTTGAGTTGCTCGACACACTGCCTGCTGCTTCGCAAAAACCATAACCGATTATGTTGAAACGAACACTCTATATCCTGCTCGCACTTGCGACCATCGCCGCCGTCGCCCTTTTGGTGCTTAATCGCGGTCGCTATCACTCGCTGCTCTTTGTCGATAGCCCTGCGTCGGTCGAGGTTGCTCCGCAACCTGCACCCGTACCCGTAGCCGAGGTTGAGACCTCCGAGCCGACAGTTGCTGCAACAGCCGAGCCTGCCGATAGCCTTGTGTCGGACCCGACCATTGCTCCGATTGTGAAATAGCCCTCTGCGTGCGTAGCATTGGAGAGCATAAATGAGAAAAGCCGTGAAAAACTTTATGTACAAACTTGCTCGTCTTTCGGCCGAGGGACGTTTTCAGACATTGGTGATTCTGTTTGTCGCCATCATCGTCTTTGCGTTTGGCTGTTTGGGTATCCAATATCTGCTTATCGGGGATTGGAGTCCGTGGCGAATTATCGAGTTGCTGCTCGACCCGGGAGCATTTGCAGGTAGTTATGAAAATAGTTTGCCGATAGAGTTCCAGCTGCTAATCACACTCTTTGGTGTGGTATTCTTTACGGCGATATTGATTAACGTCGTGGCCAACTTCTTCGATAGCGTGATTAACGACTACCGCAAGGGTGTCGAGCGCCCTCCGTTCAAAAACCATACGTTGATTCTCGGTGCCAACTCGATGCTCGACAACATTCTCCGCTCAATCAAGCAGAGCGAGGGGGCGAAGATGTCGAAGATTATGATTGTCACGTCGGGCGATGCCGAGGAGTTGCGCAACCGCCTTATTACGACCTTTGGCAAGAGTGTGATGGGTCGGATTTCGGTTGTGCGAGGTCGTCGCGAGATGCTCTCCGAGTTGCAACAACTCTCTGTCGCGATGGCTCGTTCGATATATATCCTTGGCGAGGACGATGAGCCAAATCACGACGCCAAGAGCCTGCGTTGCTATCGCCACCTACAAACGCTTTGTGCCGGTGCGAAGCGACGTCGTATAGAGTGTGTCGTGGTCCTCAATCAAACCTCGTCGTCGCATATTCTCCAATATGAGCAGACGACCGACGAGCATAGCCCAATCAAGACAACCTATATCAACGCTGTCGAGAACCACGCCCAGCGACTGCTCGTGTCGCGCAATTTCCGACTGCACGACAACACCCTCTATCCGGCCCTCTATCGCGAGGGTATCACGGCCGAGAGTGAGTGCGGAGTTCATCTTGTCGTTACGGGTATGACCCCGATAGCCTTTGCTGTTGCTACGACAGCGGCACAGATTTGCCACTTCCCCAACTTCGTTACCAAAGGGGTGCGTACGAAGATAAGCCTTGTTGCTCCGAATATCGGCCACGATATGGAACTCTTTATCGACCGTTATGCCCACCTCTTTGCCCTCTCGCACTACAAACTCCTCTCGTGGGACGCAGAGGGGCAACGTCGCGAGCAGAACTTTCAGCCGAAGGCCGAATATGGCGATTTCCTCGACATCGAGTGGGAGTTTATCGATGCCAATATCGAGTCGCCGCACGTTCGCGATTGGCTCTCGACGTGTGCCGAGGCCGACACAAAGAGCGAATATCTCTCGCTTGCCATCTGTGGCGACGATGCAGTGCAGAATGTGGCCTCGTCGCTCTATCTGCCGCAGTCGCTCTACGAGCGCAATATCCCGATATTTGTCTATCAGCCGACCTATGGCGAGGTGCTGCAACGCGCCCACAACACGAAGCGCTATGCCAACCTCTATCCATTCGGTATGCGTAGCGACTGCTTCGACCCGACCTTGCAGGCCCGCTTGCAGGTCGCAAAGCGTGTCAATGCCCTCTACTCGACCTCGTTTGGCCAAACGCTCGACGAGGAGACGTTGTGGGATTCGCTCAACTATACTCTCCGTCGCGCCAACCTTTGGGCGGCCAACTCGGTCGAGGTTAAGTTGTGCAGCGTTGTGACCAATCTCGACGACGAGGTCGAACTTATCGCCGAGGTCGAGCATAATCGTTGGAACGTCGAGCGACTGCTGATGGGCTTCACCTCGCTTTCGCGTGCGGAGCGCGAGGAGTATAACGCCATCGTGAATACCGCCGAGGCGGAGCGCACCGAGGCCCAGCGTGAGCAACTTGCGCGATTCCGCCTTGCCAAGCAGCGCGATTTTGTGCACTACGATATTGTTCCGTACGACTCTTTGTCGGACTCGGCAAAGGAGATTGACCGCCAATTTATCAAAAATATCCACCAACTTGTAAAGTAACCCCGACCTAACCCGAAGAGACCTATGAAACACGATGTATTTATAAGTTACTCGCGCAAAGATTTGGCAGAGGTTAAGGGTCTTGTCGAGACCTTGAAGCGGGCAATTCCCGGCCTTACCTATTGGTTCGACCTGACGGGCATCGAGAGTGGCGACGATTTCCAGGATAGGATTATCTCGGCAATCGACAACTCGAAGTATGTGATATTTGCCCTCTCCGAGAACTCTATCCAATCGACTTGGACAAAGGACGAGGTGATGTATGCCAAGAACACGGGCAAGAAGATTGTCCCCGTGCTGCTCAAAGGTGCGCAACTCAAAGGGTGGTTTCTCTTTAAGTTTGGCCGTATCGACTGCATCGACATCACCGACCGCGAGCAGATGGAGAAGATGGTGCTGAATCTCTCTAATTGGATAGGTCGCGAGGTTGATGATAGTCGGGTTGAACAACCATCGTCAAAGAGGTCAAAGAGTGGATTTATGCCCGAACTTGTAGCCGCCTCGACCAACAAGGGTGGTCGTTTGGCAGCGATATGGGCCTTTGTTTGTCGTTATTGGCGACGGATTTTGGCGTGGGCCGTAGGTGTGGGAGCGCTGCTCTTTGCCTGCTTTGTGCTGATGCTTTGGTGGTTCCTCAATAGCGACTACTATAACGACTACGTCAAAGCCCACGTTCAGGCCTATATTGCCAATGTTCAACAACAACGAGAGGGTGCTGTGACTACCCAAAATACCTATAAGGTAGGCGATTACTATAATGTGGACGGTAAGGAGGGTGTTGTTTTCGAGGTAACCTCCGATGGCCGACACGGTAAGATAATAAGCCGTAACGAAACAAGGTCAAATTGGGAAGGGGCTAAATCGTGGTGCGCCAGTCTTGGTAGCGGTTGGCGATTGCCTACCGAAGAGGAGTTGCAGACTATTTATAGAGTAAAATCAACTCTCAATTCAACACTTGCAGCAAAAGGTAATGAATTGAAAGTTGATGATTGGTATTGGTCGTCAAATGAATATGTAAATTCATCTTTCGCGTGGCGTGTCCGTATGAATGACGGCTACACCTACGGCAACAGTAAGAACTACATCAGCTATGTGCGCGCGGTGTCCGCTTTTTAGAAATTAGGCTTTTGGCT
>JAGBWT010000172.1 GCA_017629615.1 Alistipes sp.
CAATACTTCACCATTAAGGCGATGTATGGTCGTCCGCGTATCTACAATAACTACGGTGGTAGCGGCATTGGTGGTGCCGACCTCTCGCTCTCGCTGGGCGACATCTTCGGTATGAAGAGGGCCGTCCTCTTCCTCGAAGGTAGTTATGTAAATCGCTACGAGCGACTCAACAAGGACAAGTCACTCAACTTCGAAAGTCGCGGTTTAACATCGCCAAACCTCTCGCTCTACTCGGCCCGTTTGAATCTCGACGTCGCAGGCTTTACGTTGCGCACCGAGTATGTTGGCAAGGGCAAGGACCTCTCGTCGCTTGCAGCTTCGCACGCCGCCAAAGGTCAGGCTGTCTATGCCGAGGCTGGTTATAGTTACAAGAGTTTGAGTATCTCGGGCGTCGCCCGTATGCTCGACAATATGGGAACGCTATCGTCGCTCTATGGCGGACTTGGAACGGCCAACACAATCAACTACCTGCCGGCTCTGACTCGCCAATATACCTATATGTTGGCCAACCTCGAACCGCATCAGGTCAATGTCGAGGGAGAGATTGGTGCGCAAGGCGACATCTACTACTCCTACCGCAGCAAAAACAACCGTTCGCGTTATTGGAATTTCCACATCAACTACTCGACCTACTACACGCTCCACAAGTCGCAAAGCCAAACCGGCGAGCGCGAGCTTTTGTGGCGCGACCTCAACTTCGACGTCGAGCGTCAGTGGAACAAAAAGTTGAAGACGACGTTCCTCTTCTCGTTCCAGGAGCGAAACCCATACCACGGCTCACGCCACCGCACCTATGTTTCGAACATATTTGTCGCCGACGTACTCTACAAATTCACTCGTAAGACGTCGTTGCGCGTCGAGGCTCAATACCTGCTCTCGGGCGAGTACGAAGGCGATTGGGTTGCAGGCTTGGTCGAGTTGAACTTCGCACCACATTGGAGCGTCTACGCCAGCGATATGTACAACATCGGTCGCGGCTCGCTCGGCACACAGAAAAACTACTTCAACGTCGGCGCAAGCTACACCTATAAGCGACTTCGCGCCCAACTTGCCTATGGTCGCAACCGCGCAGGCTACATCTGCTCGGGTGGCGTATGTCGCTATCAGCCCGAATATACGGGTATCAACATTTCGCTCAATTATTCATTCTAAACAACGAAACAACCAACCCTATGAAGAGTCTTTTTCGCATAGCAACAACCGCCCTCTTTGCAGCACTCGCACTCGCTTCGTGTCTTAAAGGCGAAGGCAGCGACGACCCTGCAAATGGTGGCAACAACACCCCTGCTGCAACGGGTCTGCAAATTACCTGCTCGACCGCAGTAATCAAGGCCGACGGCATCGATGCGGCTATCTTTACGATAACCTACAACGATGTTGCACTAACCGAGGAGCAGGTTACATTCTACGACGCAACAACCAATCTCCCTGTCGAGATGCCGAACCTCACCTTTACGACCGAGAGTGTCGGCACCTACTCATTCTACATCAAATTTGCAACCGAGGACAAAGATGGCAACACGATTGAGTACCGCTCGAAGACAATCGAAATCACGGCTGTATCGAGCCACGACCTCAACCTCGACGACAACAATAACCCTGGTCTGACAATCGCTCTCTCGACCAACATCGTTCGTGCAGGCACAGGCGAGGCTGTGATTATCCCTCGCTACAATGGCAAGGTTCTCACAAGCAGCGAGATTGGCGACTTCTCGTTGTTCGACGCCTCGACCAATGCTCCGCTTACATTGGAGAAGAAGGAGTTTACGGCCAACAACGGCACAGTCTATCTGTTGCCTGTGTATAGCTCGGACAAGGCCGAGATTATCAACTTCTGGGCTATGTATGGTACCGAAAGCACGATTAACACCCCTTCCAAAATTACGGTTATCGACTTCGATATTCCGCAACGCCCTACCGACCCACAGCCATCGAACACATCGTTCCGTCGCCGTGCTTTTGTTACCCAATTTACGGGTACTTGGTGCGGAAACTGCCCGATAATGCACGCATCGCTCACCAACGTATTCAACTATGCCGAGTACGCCAACAAGGCTGCATTGATAGCAATCCATCAAGGCGACGCTTTGGAGATTAGCGACAGCGACCTGCGAGGCGCCAACGGCTTTGCCGTGAGTGGCTATCCAACCACGAAGGTAGACCTTATATATACGATTTTGAACTACGGCGTTGAGGACAATATCGCCAATATCAAACAGGCTATCAACACGGCTGTATCGACACCTGCACAGGCCGGCATCGCAGCCCGCACGGCTATCGACGACTCTTCGCTTGTAATCCGCACCAGCGTCAAGGCAGCAGAGGAAGGCGAATACTTTGTAGGTGCTTGGGTTTTGGAGGACGGTCTTTATGATATCCAAAACAACACCGTCGGCATCAGTGGCAACTTCGATATTCACAACAACGTCCTTCGCCTCGCCGACTCAAAGGCTTCGCGTCGCGACTTCTACGGCCACCCACTTGGCACGCTCAACAAGGGCGACGTTGCCGACTACCTCTTCGTAATCGAACTCAACCCTTCGTGGAACAAGGCTAACTGCCACGTTGTACTCTTCGTTTCGACTATTAAGAATGGCTCGAAGGCAATCACCAACGTTACAACGATTAAGCCTCTCGCAGGCGGAGTAGAGTTTGCCTACAAATAGAGGCCTCGACCCTAAAACAACAATGGCTGTCCAGCAATTTTGGACAGCCATTGTTATTTTGTATTGGTTTAATCCGTTAATCGAAGAGTTCGATACCTCGCTCCATCATACGCCTCTGCAAAGCCGCGACATCGAGCATTCGAGGTGTGCAACCACGCTCGGCACACATTGCGGCTGCTATACCGACCGCCTCGCCCATCGCCATACAGATTGACATCACGCGATACGATGCGTGGGCGCGGTGCGTTCCCGATATGCAACGACCTGCGACATAGAGACCCTCAACATCGCGTGGCGTAAAACAACGATACGGCAGGTCGTATGGTTTGCAATATTGGATATGCTCCTCGGCTTGACCAGCACCTTCGGGGTTATGAATATCGACTATGAACTCGGCTCGATGAACCACAACATCGTCGAAGCGGCAACCTTCGGCCATCTCCTCGGCAGTGATAACATAGTCACCCATCACGCGACGAGTTTCGCGCACACCCGTAGTTGCACCGCTTGCAACGCAACGACAATTCTCGTAGCCTGGCACATTCTCGCGCAAGAAATGCTCCAACAGCGCAATCTGCTCGCGCAACTCCACCTCGGCCGCAAATATCTGCTCGACACGGGTCATATCGACTCCATTGACCTGCGTTGTATTGACCTGCCGTTCGCCATCACGCACCGTTGGGTGCAGACGCACGGCGGCCAACTTATGAGGTAACTTACCCTCCTCGGCACAACGCTTACAGAAGTCCAAAAATCGTTCGTCACCCAAACGCACATCATCAACGTCGCCTATACAGATAATGGCGCGACTCTCATCGACACCCGATATGGTAAATTCCAATGTCACGGGTTGCATCAATCCATCGTCACGACCCTTTTCGGTTGGCGCACCAGCCATATAGGCTACAATGCCGTCGCCCGTAGCATCGACTATCGTCTTGCCCATCAAAGCAAACGGACCATCGTTGGTTGCGACAATCAGTCCACACAATCTATCGCCCTCCTTAACAACATCGCAGACCGATGTTTGGAGATAGACGTCGATATTGGGGTGTGCAACGAACTTGGCAAGCAGACGCTTCGCTCGCTCAAAGTCGTGGGCGCGACCGCTCTCGCCAATCATATCGTTCTCCGGCACACCGAGCAACTCGACCAACTCGTCGCGCATCGTTCCGCGCCCAACCATACCGAGTATCGGGCCGACATAGCCAACCGTAAGGTTACCTCCAACAACGCCATAGCGCTCAACAAGGGCCACCTTTGCACCCTCACGCGCTGCGGCCACCGCCGCACATAATCCGGCAGGGCCGGAGCCTGCCACGACAACATCGTAGGCGGCTCGCACATCTATTTGTTTTGCGTAGTTAATTTGTGCCATTCTTTTTACTATCTACATATCTATAAATCATATACAATATAGCGAGGCCCACCATCACCGCTACGCCCCACCTCATTATCGACTCCTTTGCTGCCGAATAGTCGCCCACGAAGAGTTGCAGGAGAAGCAGAGCCGCAATAGCCAACAGCGTCACGACAAAACAGTTTACGGCCATATGCGAATATCGCTTCGTGGCGCGTTTCATCTCGGCCGTAGGCTCGCAGTCGGCCTCGGGGTCAATCATCGAACGGATTTTAGCGCTACCCTCGTCTTCGCGCCCCTGCAACTTGGCCCATAGCTCCATTATCGAGAGCAACACGACAGGGATTATTGTACCGATAACGGCCTCCAACACATTAGGGTTAATCCACTCGAAGGTCGCCCTAACCACATCGTTAAACTTAAAGGCCAAGCCGAACAGACCACAAAGGTATGTAACGCCCATTGCCGTAAGCAGATGACGTTGTGTAAGTCGGCGAGAGAAGAGGCCCCAAACCGAAGGGACATAGAGAGGACCGATAATCATCGTAAGTACCGTTACGACCACCTTCTCGGCACCACCCGCCATAGGAATCAACAAGGCGAGAGCAATGATTGCAAGGCCAAAGGAGTAGGTAAACAGGCGGCCGACACTTATCAGACGTTTGTCGCTCGCCTGCGGATTGCGATAGCCATATATATCGTAGGTAAATACATTGGCAAAGACATTGAGCGTACCCGACACAGTCGAGAGCGTTGCCGAAACCATCGCCGCCAACATCACTCCGACCATACCCTTCATCAGCACGTGTTCGCTCATCAGGATATAGGCCTGCTCGGGGTCGGCCTCGGGGTTAATAATGCGGTACGCCATCGCCGGGAAGTACCAAATAATTGGCGTAAGCAGGTAGAGCGCACCGACCAGATAGGTACTCTTGCGAGCATCGCTCTTGGTTGGAACACTGATATAGCGTTGCACAAACGGCCAATCGCCGCCAATAGTAAAGCCATTGACAACAAGCCACAACAGCAGCCAAAACCACGGATAGTCGACACTAAACGGCACGAAGTAACCCTCGGGGGCTTTGTCGATAAATTGGTCCAAACCTCCAACGGCATCGATTGAGAGCGGAATCATAAAGACCACAACCGTAATCAACACACCAAACTGAATTACATCGGTCATAAGCACCGCCAAGAATCCGCCCATTGCTGTATATATCAAGGTAATCACTCCCAATATTGCAATTCCCCAATAGACCGACAAGTGGCCCGTAGAGTCGGCAAAGAAGTTGCCCTCGGGCAAGAGCATCAACGTCGACATCACCTTTGCTATGGCATAGAGAGCCACCGCCGTATGAAATCCGCGACCGATGATACCAAGCAGAGTATAAAAATTGAGCGAGGCGCGACCAAAACGCACAGTCAAGAACTCACCAGGCGACTTAATGCGCAACTCGCGCCAACGACCCGACAGATAGCGACCCACCAAAAAACTCGCAAAACCGAGCATATTGCCGATAATCACAGCAACGATACCCGACTTGTAGGCCACTCCACCCCAAATAACGAACGTACTCGCCGAAAAGAGCGTCATATAGGCCGACATTCCCGACAACCACCACGACGAGTTACGACCTGCGATAAACATATCGGCCGAGGAGCGGATACTACGCGACACCCAAACACTCACCGCGATAAGGCCCAAGAAATAGATAGCGACGACAATGTAATCAATCAATTCCATATAAAGTCTTGTTTATTATCCACTAACGAAGTTTAGCAACATCAAATATAGTTGTTTTTGAGCAATTATCCAACTTTTTATGCTCCTGCTTCGCCTATCCACCCCATTAAACCGAACAGACCCGCAAGAGACTATCTTGCGGGTCTGTCTTCACAAATTGTGTTCGCCGACTACTTCAACGAAGCGTGAGGGTGCGACGAAAGGCGCTGCATATCGACATACAATGCACGAATCTGCACATCGCTATCAGCCTCGGCCGAACGCTCCTCGCGCAACTGCGCAGCCGGAACAGCCTTGCTGACGTGTGGACACTCAATCGATGGCAACACACCATTCAGAACCTTGCTGTAAGCCTTATACGAAGGATAGTAGTCCGAAAGTTGTTTTACCGACTTACCGTCGTAGATTGCATAGACCATCTCGCCACGAACATCGTTGCGGCCAAATGGAACACAAATCGCTACGGCAGGTGCCGAATCCTCCGAAAGCGAAGCCTGCAAATTGTAGGTTTGAAGACCATTGCTCAAACAGAATGTCTGCCACAAACGATAGTACTCCTCGCCGCTCATCGAGCTGCTACCAAGCTGGCGCAACTTCAATACATCGTCGCCATCGGTCATCGGAGTTCCAATCATATACTTCATATACTCGGTCTGCTCGTTAGCCACGAAAACAAACTCGCATACGCCATTTCGAATAACCGCATCGATTGCCGCCGAAGGGTTATCGCCACCTTCCAAAGCCAAAGTCGAAGCCTCGGCAAACTGTACAGGACCAACAACACCATTCCAGTCCTCGCAGAGGTATGCAAACTTATACTTTGTACCAGGGTTCAATCCCGCCATAGTAAACGAATCGACACCAATTGGCTCACCGTGCCAATCGTTGATAATCGAGTACGACTCCTCGGCCGATACCGTATATTTGAAGTATTCGAGGAAGGTCTCGCGATTATCGTCTGCCGATGGCTGACCACTACCTTCGAGAACAGGCTCGATATATTGGAAACGAATACCTGCGTGCTTCTCGAAGTCGTAGGCAACATTTATCTTGATGCTTGTACGACCCTGTGGCTCCAACGTCAGCACACCATTCGACTGGCAAGCCTCCGGAGTATTGGTAACGACAGGCTTGGTGCGGAATGGTTCGGTAAATTTAACAGGCGAGAGTTCGCGAGCCTTGTTACGAGCCGTATAGCCGATAACATACTCTGTATCGGGTTGTGCATACCATACGGTCGAGGAGCTAAATGGCTGACCCTGCGAATATTTCTCATTAACCAAGCCCCAACCATCGTAGTCGATATCCTCGGCAAGTGCGCGAAGCTCGAACTCGGTAGCCTGCGTCTTGTAGTACTCGGCCTGCTCGACGGTATATGCCTTCCAAAGGATTACAGGGGTATTGGCAGCAATATCGTACTCGTACCAGAAATAGTTGGCGCCAAGTTTGCTCTCCATAACTCTAATCTCGCCACTGCCAGGCAACATATCGGCAGGAATCTCCTGCAATGTAAAGAGTGCCGAATCAAACTCTTTGGCCGGGGTCTTATTCTCGTCAAGAGCGATTGCAGTAGCCATAATAGGCACACTCGAATCGGCCGACTGACCAAAGTCGCGATAATACGAGAGGTTTAGTTCATCGTTTGCAGCGATTGCATCATCAATAGTATGACGCATAAAGTCGATATAGAGTTTATCGCCATAGATATTGATGTATGGCATCAAATCCGACTCATTCGAACACCAATAGTAGAGATACTTACAATCGGCATTAGGGATATGAGTCACCTGCATAGCGCGATAATTGGTCTGTGCATTGACCGTCACGCGAGGATTGCCAATCAGGCTCTCCGATGTGGTCTTAACATAGCAAATCGACATCTCGCCATCTTCGACGCCCTCGGTATCGTAGCAAGCCACAGCCACGATGATATACTCGGCATCGGGCACTACTTGTGCCTGCGAATATGTCGAGTTCATCCAGTCGAACTCCTTCTCCAAGTAGTCGCTATGACTCTGTGAAGAGAAGGTGTAGGCACCCGCTCCCGTAGAGTTAAAGACAAACGAACGAATCCACTCATCGACGTCGCGAGCCGAAGCCTCGGTCTTACCCTCGCTACGCATCTGCTCATAGAGCGAGTTGTAGAGACGGCACAATGGGAATACATCAAGACGATACGACTGAACATAGTCACCCGGACGAACAACAAACACAAAATTGTCGTTGGTTATCTTCGTGACATCAATCGACACACCCTCCTCGCTCGCTACGACCTTGTTTATCGTGCAAGGAATCTTGGTAGGGACATTGGCGTTGGTTGGAGGGGCCACTTCGGGCGTAACCTCAACCGGCGGATTAGGGGTATCGGGAGTCTCCGAGCCTCCGCCATTCGGATTTTCGTCACCGCCACAGGCAACAGCCATCGAGCCAACCAAAGCGATGAGCAACAACTTTTTCAGTAATGATTTCATAACCTTGTTTTGTTTATCAATATTTTGTTTTCTTCTATTTCGCCATATCGTAGTCGGCCAAGCCATTGCAGAGCGCACACTCGGCCACATTGTTCACATAACCATCGGCACCAATAACGAGTGCGCACACACTCATATTCTCGGCTACCCAACCTGCGTCGAGCGTTATGCTTCGCGCGAGGGTCGCCTTCTCGCCAGCAGCCAAATCGCCCAAGCGGTCACCACCACTCGATTGCGTTGCGAGGGTGCGGAAGACGTGGTTATGCTCATAATCGTCGATATACAAGCCATTGCGAGCCTGTCGGGCAATAATCTTATGTTCGAGAACATAGAGTGCAACACGATAGGAGTCGCTCTTCTCGGCTGTAACCTCGGCCGAAATATCACACTTGCGCTTCGAAGCGTCGTAGGTGGTCGAAAGGCGCACGCCACAATGCGACGGATAGTCGTTGAATGTTGCGTTGAGCATCGTTTGCAAATTGTTCTTATCCTCGGTTGCTTCGTGCATATCGACAATAAACGACGGATAGGCCGCCAAACCAAATTGGTTATAGAGCTGATTGGTAAGCGGCACTCCCATAGGGTCGTCACCGCCCGTTTTGTCGTGCATCGCTATAATATGAACTCTATCCTCATCGAAGTAGTCCATAATCAGATACTTCAAATAGACATATCCATCGGGGCAGAATGCGCACCAAGCACCCGTAAATTCAAAGACGCACGAGTGGCGGGCATAGGCCGACGGCTTATCATCGCCACCGTCCGACGGTTTATCGACCTCAACTGCCGTAACCGATACGGTTGCAGACCTCTGGCCATCGTACTCGGCACGAAGCACAAATCGACCTGCAACACTACTCGTCAAACGATTGGCCGACAAGGTATAGTCGCTCGTTGCAGCACCCTGTGGCACCTCAACCAGCGACAACTTTGCGATGCTCGTCACATCATCTACGCCATATTTCACTGCGAAGCTAACCGCATCGACACCATCGGCATCGAATCGATTGCGGTCATACTCCACCTTCAAGGTTTTGGTTGGAGCCTCCGCCTGCTCATAATCACGCTTACCGTGGCACGCCACCGCCATAGCAGAGAGCAGAACCAACATCGTTATTCTAAAAAACTTTCTCATCTCCTTTGCTTACTATTCCATTACATAATCGACACTCTCGCCAACCTTGCAACTTGCCGTATTGTTGCAGACGTATGTCACACCACCATCGGCAGTCGTGAGGGCCGAAACCACAACACGCATATTCTCCACTCGCCACGCATCGTTGAGACGGAGTGTAAGTGGCGACGCAAGGGCTGTATCGACACCCTCTTCGAGCGTTGCACCTCCATTAAATCGCGTGCCATAGATGTTGTCGGAGAATGCGTGACGAACAACGTTGTTATGGAGGTAGTCGTCCGACGCTCCATACTGCATATATTCGATACCGCTCTCGACCAAGAATACCAAATAGCGATACGACGAGGCCACATTCGATGTAATACGCGGTGTAACCTTCAACGTACGGGTCGAAGCGTCGTACGATGTACCGATAGCCACGCCACACGTTGGCGGATAGTTGGCAAGGCTCTTCGACATCTCCGACTCTATAACACTCTGAACCGAGGTCATCTTCTCG
>JAGBWT010000173.1 GCA_017629615.1 Alistipes sp.
AATACCACCTACTCGGCAATTCGACTTACCCACATTCCGACAGGTATCGTGGTGCAGTGTCAGGAACAGAAGTCGCAGATTAAGAATACCGAGAAGGCGTTTGAGGAGTTGCGTACCCGTATCTACAACCTCGAATATCAGAAGTACCTCGATGAAATTGCTTCGAAGCGTAATACACTCGTATCGACAGGCGACCGTTCGGCAAAAATTCGTACCTACAACTATCCGCAGGGCCGAATTACCGACCACCGCATCAACTATACGATTTACAACCTCTCGGCCTTTATGGACGGCGATATTCAGGACTGCATCGACCACCTTATCGTAGCCGAGAATGCGGAGCGCTTGAAGGAGCACGAGTTGGGATAAACATTGTTTATCAAATTAAAAATTAAAAATTAAAAATTGGGAATCAGAGGTCTTCATATTTCGATTTTCGCTTTTCTGGTTGTCTGTTTTGCTCCCGCAATGGCACAGCAACACTCCACCCCGTTATACATCGTAAACGGGGTGCAGATGGATAGCGTGAAGCATATTCCGGAGGAGAATATCGAGCATATCGAGACTCTGCCTGCCGACGAGCAGACTATAGCCCGCTATGGCGATAAGGCTCGCAACGGAGTCGTTATCATCGCACTCTGCTACGACCGTGAGGCGCAGTTCGACGGAGGTCGCGACTTTGACGACTACATTGCCGAGCAGGTTCATTGGCCGGCACACCACCCTGCCGCAAGGGTTGTGGTGCGATATACGGTCGAGAGCGATGGGTCGATTCGACTCGGAAGCGTGTTGCAAGCCACATACCGTCGCCTATACAAGAGAGTCGTGGCGGCTGTCGAGAAGGCGCCAAAGTGGAGTGCAGCAACCAAGAGCGGAACACCCGTTGCAAGCGAGCACGTTCTGCGCATACAACTACCCAAAGGCAAACCGATGCCACGCGAGCGATATATCGTAATACTATAACAAGACGATGGAACAGAGAGCCTACATAACCCTGTCGCAACTACAATCGCGCATATCGATTGTGGTCGAAGATGCCTTCGACCGCCCGATATGGGTTGTGGCCGAGATAGCCGAGTTGAAACTCAATCGCTCGGGCCATTGCTACCTCGAACTTGTCGAGAAGGGCGAGCGTGAGGCAATCTGTGCCTCGGCACGAGGTGTTATTTGGCGTACGGGCTACCAATCGCTGATGCGACGCTTCGAGGCCGAGAGTGGTCGCACACTCGCAGCCGGTATGAAGATTTTGGCCAAAATCGCAGTGTCGTACCACCCGCTCTACGGATTGTCGCTCCAAATTGTCGACCTCGACCCGACCTATACGCTTGGCGACATCGAGCAACGCAAGCGCGAGACAATCGAGCGACTGCAACGCGAGGGTGTGTGGGATATGAATCGCACGTTGCCACTGCCGCGCGTCGTGCAACGCATCGCTATCGTATCGAGCGCTACGGCCGCAGGCTACCGCGACTTTATGCGCGAAATCGAGGGGCGCATCTACCGCATAGACACCACCCTCTTTGAGGCTGTGATGCAGGGCGAGATGGCCGAGCAGAGCATCATCGAGGCGCTCTCGACAATAGCCGAGCGGTGCGACGACTTCGATGCTGTGGCGATTATCCGAGGCGGAGGCTCAACGGGCGACCTCGACTGCTACAACGGCTACGAGTTGGCCTCCTTTGTTGCACAATTTCCGCTACCCATACTCTCGGGTATCGGTCACGACAAGGACGTCAGCATAACCGATATGGTTGCCGCAGTACCGCTCAAAACGCCTACCGCTGTTGCAGCCTGGATTTGCGACCGAGCAGCCGACTTCGACGGAGAGTTAGAGCGCTACGCAATCGCTTTGAGAGATATTTGCCGCCAGGCAACCCTCTCGGCAACACTCCGCTTGGAGCATTTCTCAACCGAAGTGCGCCACTTGGTGGAGCGCACATTGCAGAGCGAGAGCCAAAGGCTCGACGGCATAGCAAACTTGGTGGCGAACTTTGCACCCGAACGCATCTTCCGCCTCGGCTACGCCATTGCCCGCAAGGAGGGGGAGTCGCTACAAAGCGTGAATAGCGTGTCGGTTGGCGACACGATTAACATATCGCTTGCCGACGGAGAGATTGAGAGTAAAATCACTAAAATAGTAGAAAAACAGTAGAGAACCGATGACTTACAAAGAGGCGATAGAGGAGATTGAGAAAATTTTGCGCTCTCTGCGAGAGGAGCAAAACAGCATAGACACACTCTCGGAGCGTGTGGCACGAGCAACCGAACTGATTGCTCTCTGCCGCGAAAAATTGCGCAAGGCAGAAGCCGATGTAAATAAAATAATCGAGGAGTAAAGAGTAAAGAGTAATTTTTAATTCTTAATTTTTAATTTTTAATTTATGCAGTCGTTCATCAAGTGGTCGCTAAACCATCTGCCACGCACCTTCTTGCAGAGGGTTGCAGGATGGGGTGTGCCGACGCTTGGCTTGTGGTACGCAGGTCGTGGGCGCCAATGCCCGATTTGCGGTAAGCAGGTACGAGAGTTTCTGCCATACGGCTACGGCGTATCGCGCCGCGATGCCCTATGCCCTCGATGTTTGGCTTTGGAGCGCCACCGTCTGTTGTGGCTCTACATAGAGCGAGAGACCGACCTGCTGAATGGCTACCCGACACTGCTTCATATTGCCCCCGAAGTGGCGCTGAAACGCCAATTTGAGCGACACTACGGCAAGCAGCACGCCGACAACTACCTCACGGCCGACTTGGAGAGTCCGTTGGCAAAGTTGCACTTCGATATTCAGGATATACCGCTCGACGACGAGAGTGTTGATATAGTGATTTGCAACCACATCCTCGAACACGTCGAGGAGGATAGAAAGGCGCTGACCGAACTGCACCGCATAATGCGCCCGGGAGGTTGGGGCGTTTTGCTTGTCCCTATCGACTACAATCGGGCGACCACCTTCGAGGACGACTCGATAACCTCGCCCGAGGAGCGAGCAAAGGTCTTTGGGCAGTACGACCACCGTCGCATCTACGGTCGCGACTATGTCGAGCGACTGCGACAAGCGGGCTTCGAGGCCGAGGAGGTCGATTATGCAGCCCACTTCACGGCCGACGAGCGCACAAGGTTTGCCCTCGGAGCCGACCGCATATATATTGTCCGTCGCACGGGCAACCAAACCAACAACGATTAAAAACAAAACGATATATGGATAGTTTCACACTCAACGATAATTTGGCAACACGCTACGCCTCGCTACGCAAGGTGGCGGCCGAGATGTATTCGACCAAGACCCAGGAGGCTATCGACCGCGCCATAGCCTATGCCGACGAGCGTATCGCCGAACTGACGCGCTACGACGGAGAGCCGATGCTCGACCACGACGTCGAGGTGGCCCGCATCGTAGCCACCGAAATCGGACTCGGCCGCAACTCGACCGTAGCCTCGATTCTGCACGATGCCGTACGCATCGTGGCCCAAAGTGGCGACGACGAGGCTCTCGAAACACTCTTGGCCGACATCGAACAGCAGTTCGGCAAGGAGGTTGTCGGCATCGTTATCGGTCTGGCCAACATCTCGGAGTTGAAACTCAACACCCACAAGGAGCAGGCCTCATCGTTCCGCGATATGATTGTCGCCTACTCCTCCGACCCGAGAGTGATACTCATCAAACTCGCCGACCGCTTGGAGGTGATGCGCTCGATAGAGATGTTCCCTGCCGATAAGCGCAAAAAGAAGAGTTGGGAGAGCCTCAACCTCTACGCACAGATTGCCCACAAACTCGGCCTCTACAAAATCAAGAGCGAGTTGGAGGATTTGGCACTCTCGCAACTCGAAACGGAGAGTTACCAACATATCGTCGCCAAACTCAAAGAGAGCGAGCGCGAACGACTCGACTTTATCGAGCGTTTCGTTGAGCCGATAAAGCGAGGCCTCAACGCCGCAGGCATACGCTACCACATCAAGAGCCGCACCAAGTCGGTCTATTCGATATGGAACAAGATGCGCAAGCAGGGTGTCGATTTCGAGGGTGTCTACGACATCTTCGCAATCCGCATCATCATCGACTGCCCACAGGTGCAGGAGAAGGCGCAGTGTTGGCTCGCCTACTCGATTGTCAGCGACATCTACACTCCGAACACCGAACGTATGCGCGACTGGATTACCATACCGAAGTCGAACGGCTACGAGTCGTTGCACACAACCGTCTCGGCGGGTAACGGTAAGTGGGTCGAGATTCAGATTCGCTCGGAGCGTATGGACGACGTTGCCGAACTCGGTATCGCCGCCCATTGGCGCTACAAGGGTGTAAATCAGGGCGCACAAACCTCGGAGCAGTGGTTGCAGCGTCTGCGCGAGTTGATGGACGAGACGAAGGAGGATATTGCCGAGCGTTTCGACGCCAAACCAGCCTCGAACGAGATTTTTGTCTTTACGCCCAATGGCGATATTCGCAAACTCCCCGAGGGCGCAACGCTGCTCGACTTCGCCTTCGACATTCACACCTCGCTCGGTGCTACCTGCTCGGGCGGTAAGGTCAATGGCCGAGCCGTACCAATTCGCGAGACGTTGAAAAATGGCGACATAGTCGAGATTCTCACCCAAAAGAACCAGACGCCAAAGGCCGATTGGCTCAACTTCGTTGCGACCAACAAGGCCCGCTCACGAATCAAAGCCTACCTGCGCGAGGAGCAGGCGAAGAGTGCCAAACTCGGTCGCGAGGAGTTGGAGCGCAAACTCAAAAACTGGAAGATTACCTCGAAGAGTATCGACGAGGTGGTTGCCTACCTATGCAAATACTACAAGAAGCGCACCGGCACAGCAATCTACGAACTGATTGCGACCCAAAAGATTGACCTCGCGCTGGTCAAGGAGTTGCTGTCGAAGTGGCTCTCGGGCGAGGCCGACGAGGAGCGTCGTGCAGCCGAGGCCGAGGCCGAAGCACTGCGTCTGCGCGAGAAGAGTGCAACCCAGCAACAGCACGCACCTTCGACCGACGCGCTCGTTATCGACGAGAGCATCAACAACATCGTCTACAAACTCGCCAAGTGCTGCAACCCGATAAAGGGCGACGACATCTTTGGCTTTGTAACCATCTCCTCGGGTATCACAATCCACCGCTCCGACTGCCCCAACGCCAAACGTATGCACGAGCAGTATCCATACCGCATTATGGAGGCTCGTTGGCGCGAACAGGCTCACGGAGCATTCCGCGTAACAATCGCCATTACGGCCAACGACTCGGCAGGTCTGGTCAATCAGATTACCGAGGTTGTGAGCCACGAGATGAAACTCAACATTCGCTCAATCAACCTCACCTCGCGTGGCGACGGCACGGGCATAGGCACAATCAGCGTCGAAGTCCCTTCGACCTCGGTTGTCGATATGCTCCTCCACGCCATTATGCGAATCAAGGGTGTGCAGCGAGCCGTCAGAGCCAACAACTAAACCTCAATCGAAATCAAGAAACCAAAAACATAAGTTCAATGAAAAAACTACTCACGCTGCTCCTCGCTGTTTGCACCATCGCAACAGCCGCAGCACAAAGCACCTTCACCTCGACGCTCAAAGCAAAGGCCAAGAAGGGCACAACAATCTATGGCACGGTAGAGTGCGACGGCAAGCCTCTGGCAGGCGTGCAGGTGTCGGACGGCTACGAAATCGCCACAACCGACAAGCGCGGTGTCTACAACCTCGCTTCGGCAAAGCGTAACGGCTACGTCTTTGTCATCCTCCCTTCGGGCTACGAAGCTCCAACCGAGGGCAAAGATGTTGTCCCTCAATTCTGGGCCAACCTTACGGCCGACGCGCAGACGGCCGAGCGTCACGACTTCACGCTCCGCAAGGTCGATAACCTCCGCCACGTCATCGTTGCCGCTACGGACATTCACCTTGCCAACCACCACAACGACATCGGCAACTTTACCGACAGTTTCCTCCCCTCGTTGCGTGCCGAGATAAAGGAGTATCAGGAGAAGGGTATCCCTGTCTATACGTTATCGCTGGGCGATAGCAGCCACGAAATCTATTGGTACGACTACCTCTACGACATCGGTAACTTCCGCCGCACGTTGGCCGAGGTCGATTACCCTACGCAGTTCTTCAACACGATGGGTAACCACGACAACGACGGTGCAACCCCTTGCGACGCGAATACCGATTTTGCCGCCGCAGCCAAGTACCGCGCAGCATTTGGTCCGACCTACTACTCGATGAATCTCGGCAAGATTCACTACATTATGCTCGACAACATCTTCTACAAGAACAACCCGGGTGGCAAACCTGCCAAAGGTATTGTCGGCGCACGCGACTACGACATCGCAATCAGCCGCGAGCAACTCGATTGGCTCGCCAAAGATTTGGCCGCAGTCGATAAATCGACCCCTATCATTATCGGCTGTCACTCGCCAATCTTCCGCTATAAGAATGGTCGCAACGGCACCATCACCTCGACACTCTCGCCCGAGAACGAGGCCGCATTGATTGCCCTGCTCAAAGATTTCAGCACCGTGCATATCCTTGCTGGTCACACCCACCGCAACCGCACCACTCGTGGTTGTGACGACAAGAACCGCCCCGAGTTGCGCAACATCATCGACCACAACATCGTGGCCGTTGCGGGTTCGCTCTGGTACTCGTCGGGCTTCGGTGGCCCTCAAATCGGTTCGCTCGGCGAGCCTGCGGGTTGCAAAATCTTCACCATCGACTCGACAAATATCGAGTGGCGTTTCAAGGCTACACAATACCCTGCCGACAAGCAATTCACCTGCTTCGATATGAACAGCGTGTGCGAATATTTCCGCACCAATGGCGAGGTAAAGGTCTTCCGTCACCACTATCCAAAGCGTGCCAATTACGCTGCGGTCGAGGAGAATACCATTATGGTAAATGTTTGGGATTGGGCCAACGACTGGAAGATTTCAATCAAGGAGAATGGCGTCGAGTTGCCCGTTAAGCGCAAGAAGGCCGAGAGTCCGTTGATGCTCGTCAATATCGATATTCCGAACACCTTGTGGCTCTCGAAGTTCGCTTCAAAGAACAACAAACAGAAGCCACACCCTCATATGTTCCACGCCGTAGCCTCGTCGGCCGACTCGACTATCGAGGTCACCGTAACCGATGCCTTTGGCAACGTCTATACCGAGACTATGGAGCGACCAAAGCAATTCCACCGCTTTATGAAATAACCTAAAACCCAACGATTCGATATGAAACGATTTTTCGCGCTACTCCTCGCCGTTTGCTCAATCGCAACGGTAGTAGCACAAAGCACCTTCACCTCGACCCTCGCGGCAAAGGCCAAGAAGGGTGCAACAATCTATGGTACGGTCGAGTGCGACGGCAAGCCTCTGGCAGGCGTGCAGGTGTCGGACGGCTATGAGATTACCACAACCGACAAGCACGGTGTCTACAACCTCACATCGGCCAAGCGCAATGGCAACGTCTTTGTGATTATCCCTTCGGGCTACGAGGCTCTGACCGAGGGGGCAGATGTTGTGCCACAATTCTGGGCCAACCTTACGGCCGACGCGCAGACGGCCGAGCGTCACGACTTCGCGCTCCGCAAGGTCGATAACCTCCGCCACGTCATCGTCACGACGGCCGACATTCACCTCTCCAACCGCTTCAACGACACTGCAACCTTCGCCAACAGTTTCGTTCCAAGCCTCAAAGCCGAGTTGGAGCAGTATCGCAAGGCCGGCATTCCGGTCTATACGCTCAATGTTGGTGACAGCAGTTTCGACCTCTATTGGTACGACTTCCTCTACGATATTCGCGACTTCCGTCG
Organism: Alistipes sp.; assembly: GCA_017629615.1. The sequence goes on from JAGBWT010000173.1 coordinate 7,776, forward strand.
CACGTTGGCCGAGGTGGGCTACCCGACCCAATTCTTCAACACGATGGGTAACCACGACAACGACGGTGCTACCCCTTGCGATGCAAACACCGACTTTGCCGCCGAGGCAAAGTATCGCGAGGCCTTTGGTCCGACCTACTACTCGATGAACCTCGGCAACATTCACTACGTTATGCTCGACAACATCGTCTACCTCAACGAGCCAAAGGCAAATGCAAAGGTGGGTGGAGGTATCGTCGGCGCACGCAACTATAAGGCAGCCTTTACGCGCGAGCAACTCGATTGGCTCGCCAAGGATTTGGCCGCAGTCGATAAATCGACCCCTGTGGTTATCGGCGTACACTCGCCAATCTTCCGCTACAAGAACTATATGGACGGCGAGGTTAGTATCCGCCTGCCCGAGGAGCAACAGAGCGAGTTTGTCGGTCTGTTGCGCGACTTCGAGAAGGTACACCTCCTCTCGGGCCACACCCACCGCAACCGCTGCTGCTATGGCGTGCGCGACACCGAGAAGCCCGACATCGCCAACATCACCGAGCATACGGTTGTTGCCGTATCGGGTACAAGATGGCACACAACAGCCTTCGGAGGCGACCAAATCGGTGTTACGGGTGACCCTGCGGGTTGCAAAATCTTCACAATCGGCAACAAAGATATAAAGTGGTATTTCAAGGCGACCGAATTTGACAGCCAAACCCAATTCCGTTGCTTCGATATGAACAGCGTACGCGACTACTATCGCACCAATGGCGAGGTGCGCGTATTCCTCGACCACTACCCTAACCGCACCGACTTTGCAAAGTTCAAGGGCGACAACGTCGTTGTAGTTCACGTTTGGGATTGGGCTACCGACTGGAAGATTTCAATCAAGGAGAATGGCGTCGAACTGCCTGTCAAGCGCAAGAAGATGGAGAGTCCGCAATATATGGTTGCCTACGAAATTCCAAAGCGCCTCTGGACCTTCGACCTCGGCTCGTCGAGTGGCTCGAAGATGTCGCGCCACCCTCATATGTTCCGCGCTACGGCTTCGTCGGCCGACTCGACTATCGAGGTTACCGTGACCGATGCCTTCGGCAACGTCTATACCGAGACGATGACCCGTCCAAAACAATTCCACAAACTAATGCGATAAACAACCTTCAAGACTATGAATAGAGATTATGTTATCGGTCTCGACTATGGCTCCGACTCGGTTCGAGCCGTATTGGTCGATGCTCACAACGGCGAGCAGATTGCCGAGGCAGTTCACAACTACGAACGTTGGCGTCAGGGCCTCTATTGCAATGCTGCCGAGAGTCGTTTCCGTCAGCACCCACTCGACTACCTCGAAGGGTTGCACAACGTGCTGCACGGCATCTTGGACAACCACCCGCAGGAGGCGAAATTTGTACGCGCCATCTCGGTCGATACGACGGCCAGCACCCCTTGCTTGACCGACGAAAACCTGCAACCGCTCTCGCTCAAAGAGGAGTTCAAGGATAATCCCGATGCGATGTTCGTTTTGTGGAAGGACCACACGGGCGTTGCCGAGGCTGCCGAAATCGAGGCTGCCTGCCACGCCAACGAGGTCGATTATACCCAGGTTTCGGGCTACCACTACTCGGCCGAATGTTTCTGGTCGAAGGTGTTGCACCTGCTGCGCACCTCGGAGCCGATACGCAAAGCGGCTCGCTCGGTTATCGAGTGTAGCGACTACATCACCGCAACGCTGACCGGCACAACCGACCCTGCGAAGAACCGTATGGGTCACTGCAACGCATCGCAAAAGATGTTCTGGTCGGAGGATTGGGGTGGCTTCCCGCCGGAGTCGTTCTTCGAGGCTCTCGACCCTGCCATCATACCGATACTCCGCACGATGAACGCCAACAAATATACCTGCGACAAGCCATACGGCACAATCGACCCACAGTTGGCCGACTCGCTCGGTCTGAATCACGACGTTGTCGTGGGCTGTGGCAACGTCGATTCGCATCAGGGCGCAATCGGTGCAGGTGTAGCCTACAAGACGGCTATGATAAACCTCGGCACTTCGGGTTGCTGTATGTTCGTTATTCCGAACGAGGTACTCGGCGGTCGCATCATCGATGGCGTATTTGGTCAGGCCGATAGTTGTATTCTGCCGGGTATGGTGGGCTTCGAGGTCGGACTCTCGGCCTTTGGCGATGCCTACGCTTGGCTGCGTCGCACACTCGCATACCCTGTAACCGAAATCCTCGGTAAGAGTGAGCGCATCGACGAGGTTACACGCAAGGCTCTGGTCGAGGAGGTGTCGGACAAAATCCTCTACCAACTTGGCGAAGATGCTGCCCGTCTGCCTCACCGCATCGATGCTCCGTTTGCGACCGACTGGTTCAACGGCCGTCGCTCACCCGACCCTAACCAAAATCTGTGGGGCTCGCTGATGGGTCTGCACCTGTCGAGTTCGGCTCCCGAACTCTACTACGCGATTGTCGAGGCTACGGCATTGGCTATGAAGACCATCGTAGACCACCTTCGCGAGCGCGGTATCGACTTCGACGCCTTTATCGGTGTGGGTGGTATCTCGCAAAAGTCGCCTTTCGTGATGCAGATGTTGGCCGACGCCATCGGCAAGGAGATTCGTGTGTCGGAGTGCAAGCAGTCGTGCGCACTCGGCTCGGCTATCTGCGCCTCGGTCGTTGCGGGTCTATATCCGACAATCGAGGAGGCTCAAAAGGCCCTCTGTCGCCCGATTATCCGCACCTATACTCCCGACCCAGTACATCGCGAGTTGTTGCAACGTCGCCACGAGTTGTATCGCGAGGCAGGTCGATTTACCGAAAATATCGTAAATAATTTTTAACTAATACACACTACTTATTTTAATTATTATGAAGACAATCAAAGAGCCTGCTCGCCAACTCAACGTGCGAGCCGAAGTCGATGTCCTGGTTGTAGGTGGAGGCCCTGCCGGTATGATGGCTGCCGAAGCTGCTGCGCAAGACAAAAATCTGAAAGTTATGTTGCTCGAACAACGTGGCTATTTGGGAGGTAACCTCACAATCGGTCTGCCAATCCTCTCGTTCCTCGGTCCGAAGGGTAATCAGGTCGTGAAGGGTGGCGCACAAAAATTTATCGACCGTATGTGGGCCAAAGGTGCTGCAAGCGAGCATAAGCCTTGCAAGAACCATATGTCGCTCACGATTATCGACCCCGATGTAACCAAGACTGTTGCTTGGGATATTATGGACGATGCTGGCGTCGATGTTCTGCTCTATACATTTGTTACCGACACCATTGTCGAGGAGGGCAAGGTGACGGGCGTTATCATCGAGACCAAAGCGGGTCGTGAGGCTATCCTCGCAAAGACCATCATCGACTGTACGGGCGACGGCGACGTTGCATTCCGTGCAGGTGTCGAGTGCAACAAGGGTGACGAGAATG